>DASYSW010000502.1:0-3352 GCA_036002905.1 Chitinophagaceae bacterium | reverse complement strand
CTTTCACCCGGGCCGGACATGATCTATACCGCTGCAAGAAGTTTGTCCCAGGGGATCAAGGCAGGCGTATTTTCAGCTCTTGGGATCTTTATTGGTTGCCTGTTCCATACCACGGCCGCGGTTTTTGGGCTTTCGAAGATCATTGAAGAATCTGTTTTACTGTTTTCAATCATCAAATATGCAGGTGCAGCGTATCTGATATACCTTGGTATCCGGTCGTTGCTAAACAAGTCAAAAACCAAAAACGAAATCGACGCCCTGCCTAAATTAACCAATCGAAAAATTTTTTTCCAGGGGATACTGACGAATATTTTAAATCCAAAGGTGGCCATTTTCTTCTTATCCTTTCTGCCCCAGTTCATTAATCCGCAATCAAATTACCTGAAGGAGCAAATTGCTTTCCTTGGATTATGGTTTGACGTGCAGGGAGCTTTAATGTTAGTTCTTGTGGCTTATGCTGTGGGTGCTTTCAAAAACATATTGCAAAAGAATAAGACTTTCTGGAACTGGCAGGAGAAAATAACAGGGCTGATATTGATCGGGCTCGGTGTGAAGATGTTTTTTGTCAAAAAATAAGAAATCCCGCGATCGCGGGATTTTTCTTTGGCCATAAACGGCATTAGAGATAAATGCCATTATTTAAACGATAATGTCTTCTTCCCTGGCAATCCTTCTTCATGGATGTACAAGACGCGAAAATAGATACGATAATAACTCCTATTAAAAGGAAAAGAAAAATTTTTTTCATACAACTTTTTTCAGGGTGAATTAATATCGGTAAATCAGAGGAAGGATCGGTAAAATTAGTTCATCAGAGGAATAACGAATATAAGACAGTTTTATTATTTTTTAAATAGCCTAGTAGTTTTCCTATTCATTTCGATAAATTTAGATGACACTAACCAAAACTAATTGTATGAAGTAGTTTATCGCGATCTTACTAGTCTCAACACCGACCATTGTTGCCTGCAAAAACAATAGGTCAAAGACATTGACAATCACAAGTGATGATGGAAAGAGTAAGTATCAGTCGATGTAAATAGCGCAGCTGCAGTGAGCTTCTGAAAGATTATTGGTAAACATTGAAAGGCGAAAAAACCGGCTAGATGCTGTGAAACAGTCCGCCCAGGGTCTTAATTTAAAAGTGGATTAGTCACTAATTTTATTTCAGGACATTCAGCTTTTTCCCAATTTTAGTAAAGCCAGAAATTGCCTTGTCTAAGTGTTTTTGCTCATGCGCAGCACTTAGCTGTACGCGTATTCGGGCTTGTCCTTTTGGTACGACTGGAAAGAAAAACCCAATCACGTAAATTCCTTCATTTAAAAGTTCAGCGGCAAAGTTTTGAGCTATTACCGCGTCGTATAACATTATGGGAACGATAGGGTGCTCACCCGGCTTGATATCAAATCCTGCCTCAGTCATTTTCGTCCTAAAATATTTTGTATTCTTCTCTAATTTATCACGCAGCTCCGTGGTTTCACTTAACATGTTAAGAACTGCGATGGATGCACCTGTAATGGATGGTGCCAGCGTATTACTAAATAAATAAGGTCGGGACCGCTGTCTCAGCAGGTCAACAATTTCCTTTCGGCCACTAGTGAAGCCTCCGCTTGCCCCGCCAAGAGCTTTTCCCAGGGTGCCGGTAATGATGTCTATTCTTCCCATCACACCCCTGTATTCGTGGGTTCCCCGCCCGGTCTTTCCCATAAATCCCGAGGCATGACATTCGTCGATCATTACGATAGCGTCGTATTTATCCGCAAGGTCACAAATTTTATCTAACTGAGCAATGGTGCCGTCCATACTAAATACCCCGTCTGTTACGATTATGCGGCTGCGCAAACTGGCGGCTTCTTTCAATTTTGCTTCGAGATCAGTCATGTTGTTATGCTCATACCTAAAGCGTTGCGCCTTGCACAGTCGAACCCCATCAATGATCGAGGCATGGTTCAGCGCGTCGGAAATGATTGCATCATTTTCATTAAATAAAGATTCGAACACACCGCCATTGGCATCAAAGCAAGCTGCATATAAAATGGAATCTTCAGTTCCAAGAAACTGGGCGATCTTTTGCTCAAGTTCTTTATGAAGGTCCTGGGTACCGCAAATGAACCGAACGCTACTCATACCATACCCATGCGAGCCAATCGCGGCGTTGGCCGCCTCAATCACTTTGGGATGAGACGAAAGCCCCAGGTAGTTGTTGGCGCAAAAGTTCAGAACGGTTTTCCCGTTCACTGTGATCTCAGCCCCTTGTGGACTGGTTATCATCCTTTCCGTTTTATAGAGGCCCGAGGCCCTAATTTCCTCGATTTCTTTCCCAATCCTGCCTACAAAATTTTCATTCATGATCTGAAATTAAACCGCAAATATAACTCGTTGAGGGCTTGAGCCTGAGCTGCAGGCCCGTATCGACTAAAATAGTCACTCAGGTCATGTAACATTTTGGCCAATTCACCCGTAATACCTAATAAATTCCCGGCTTTACGGTTAATTTTGGCTTTTTATCGGGCTGTTTATGACTGAAAAAGAATATAATTTATGCGTCACTGAATATGCGGACAATGTGTATCGCTTCATTGTGAAGAACCTTCGCAATGAGGAGGATGCGCGGGATGTGGTCCAAAGTGCATTTGAAAAAATGTGGCGCAACAGGGAAGGCATTGACGCGGAAAAATGTAAGTCGTATTTATTTACGGTAGCTTATCATCAAATGATCGACCATCTACGTAAAACAAAGAGGATCCAATTAAAAGAAGAATTCAAAGACGAAACAAGGATCGTTCACAGGCCAATGCACAACGCCAAAAAGATACTGGAAGAAGCACTAAGCCGGCTGAGTGAAACGCAGCGAAGCCTTGTAATGCTGAAAGATTACGAAGGATACAGTTATGAAGAGATCGGCAAGATAACGGGATTGAATGAAAGCCAGGTAAAGGTTTATCTACATAGGGCAAGAGTGCAATTAAAAAATTATTTGGTGAAACCTGAAAATGTGATTTAGCGTAAGCTTTAAATAAGACATGAATATAGATCGTCATAATTACGAAGAGTATTTCCTGCTTTACATCGACAACGAATTAAACGTTGATCAGAAAAAGCAGGTTGAGCTGTTTGTTCAGGAGAATCCCGACCTGGAAGAAGAGTTGGTTATGTTGAAACAGTCGAGATTAATCCCGGATGATTCTATTGTATTTGATAATAAGCATTTGCTGATGAAAGAAGAGAAGATGCAGTATTCTTCGGATCCATCTGTCATCAACTTGAATAATTATGAACAGTGGCTAATCATGTATGTCGATGATGAGTTAAATGCAGAAGAAAGAGCGTCCGTTGAAAAATTTGCATCGG
>DASYSW010000501.1:0-10914 GCA_036002905.1 Chitinophagaceae bacterium | reverse complement strand
GCTGAAAGAAATGTTCAGGCCATATTCAAAATCCGGGTTCGGGTTACCGATGAATTTCCTGTCATCAGCATCTATTTTGCCATCACCGTTCACGTCTCTGTATTTGAAAACTCCAGGCTGGGCATCAACCTGTGTTGGTGATTTTGCAACGTCGTCATCACTCTGGAAAAGACCTATCACCTCGTAACCAAAGAAAGATCCGAAGGGCTGTCCTTCCTGCTCACGTTGTAAAATGTTATTCCTGACCACAGGCTCATCATAATAATTTAATCCGGGTATATCAACGATCTTATTCTTATATGATGTGAACGTTACTCCAACATCAAATTTGAAATCCTTGCCTGCCGTACCGTGATAGGTTGCACTTGCATCGACCCCCGTATTTTGCATATCCCCGATGTTGACTTTTGGAAGGGCTGCATCACCGCCACCATACAGAATGTCATATTGAGGTCCCTGTGCAGTGAATAACAATCCACTCACTTTCTTCTTATACCAATCGAAGCTAAGATCAAGTTTATTATTGAGAATAGTGGCATCGAAACCTGCGTTGGTAATAATGTCTTCTTCCCAGGTTGTTTCGGGGTTACCTATATTGCTTCTAAAAAATCCCGCAACAGGATTGGTATTGTTACCAGCGATGTCGTAAGCCGAACGGCCCAACCTTGTAGCATATAAATCAAAAGGATTTTTAGAATCCACGTTACTGGTTGAACCGAGCTTGGCCCAGCTATACCGCAATTTCAGGTTATTAACAAAGGAGATCGTTTTGAAGAAGTTTTCCTGTGAAATGACCCACGCTGCAGACACGCCGGGGAAAGTACCCCATCTTACATCCTCAGCAAAAACGGAAGCACCATCCCTGCGTAAGCTTGCATTTACAAGATATTTTCCTGCGTAACTATATTCTATTTTACCAAACTGGGACCAAAGAGTGCTTTGATAAGCTCCTCCATCATTAGACTGTGCACCTGTTCCGGCGCCAAGTACCCAATAGTCGGGATTTTCCGAAAAATAGTTACTCCTGTTGGCACTCATGTAGCGTCCGTAGCTGTTAACAGCTTCGGTACCTGCAAGAACTCTTATGTTATGCTCCTTGAAGGCGTTTGAATAAGTCAAAAGGTTATTCCATGTCCAGTTTGTATTGTATCCTGAATTTTCACCGAAGGAATTTGAACCGGTATTCCCTTCAGCATTTTCGTATGCGACGTAGTTAAAGTTGTATCCGTAGTTATTATCCATGATACCACCAAACGTGGTGCGGAAGTTAAAATGTCTTAAGAAATCAACTTCGCCAAACACGCTTCCGGTGATATCCCATGCCCTGGATTTGTTACTTGCTGTACGCGCAACCTGTGCAAACGGGTTTCCGGAGTTACCTAATCCCTGGGATTTGGTACCTGCAAAATTGCCCATGATGTCATATACGGGTATGATTGCTGATTCCCTTATGGCAGTTGTAAAAGGACTTCCTTCGCTCTGTTGACCGAAGATTGGATTTTCCCTGTAATAGGCATAAAAATTTTCACCAACACGGATATGATCCTTAATTGAGAACTGGGTGTTAGCTCTTACTGAATACCTCTTTAAATATTGGAATTTGGCAATCCCTTGTTGGTTCAAATAGCCCATTGAGAAGAAGTACGAGCTTTTGTCCGAACCAGCGCTAACTGACAGGTTATGACTTTGCATTGGAGCGTTCCTGGTAATTTCATTATACCAGTTCGTGCCTGTTTTATTAGCCTTCGTGATCTGGTTACTGTTTATATCGTACGTTGTTGGATCCGTATTCGGCGCACCTGCAGCAGCTCCGGCAGGTGTAATATAATCAGGGATCACCGGAGTAGGACCAGTTCCAAACTGCGGATGCGTTGGCGTGACGTTCGGGTTAGAATTTAATTGTTGAAGCCAGATCGCATTTGCTTCTTCCTGTGTGTTAGCCATTTCATACCCATTACCATGAGTGGTAATCCCATAGTAACCGTCATAACTGACTTTAGCCCTTCCTGTTCTTCCTTTTTTCGTTGTAATAATAATAACACCGTTTGAACCAGCTACACCATAGATGGCGGCCGATGCATCTTTCAACACCTGTATAGATTCGATATCATTTGTATTAATATCATGCAGACTACTTCTTACACCGTCAACAATGACAAGAGGAGAATTATTACCGAATGCTGTGATACCCCTGATGCGGATATCGCTTTGAGCACCGGGCTGACCGGAGGTGATGATCGTAACGCCCGACGCACGACCCTGCAAAGCTTCCTCACCTGTTCCTACAGGCGACTGCTTCATTTGGGCTACGTTTACGACCGCTACTGAACCAGTAATGTCCTTTTTACGTTGAGCCGTATACCCTGTAACAACAACCTCATTCAAACTGGTCGTTTGCAGTTTCATGGCAACGTCAATAACGTTGTTGCCTCTTACATTGACTTCAGAAACTTCAAATCCAATGTAGGAGAAGACCAGGACGGTAGAATTGTGAGGTAAATTGATCGCATAGCTACCATCAGTTGTTGTGGTAGTAGCCACGTTGGTGCCTTTAACTCCAACCGTCGCTCCGAAAACAGGTTTTCCATCAGGACCTGTGACCTTTCCGGACACCCTGGTTTGAGCAATGACCAGGGATGAGAAAACTAACGTGAAAAAGGCTAAAAAGAATAAGTGCTTCTTGCCTTTCAATAAGTAATCAACATGATTTCTCATAAAGCAAAGTGTTTTAGGTGTGAAATACTCCGAATTTTTGTTAATAAAAAATGTTCAGTTAAGGGTCCTGCGTTCTTTTGAATTTTCGGAACAGGTTTGGGTTTTTATCTTGGTTTGTTCTTCTTGTTCTTGTCGTCCAGCTCTATGCAAATAAAGAAAGGGCACTAAACTAGATAGTAGTGCCCTTGTAAAAACTAACGATTGCTATATGAGATAACTGCTCTAAATTGTTAACTAACCAACCATTATAAGATTGTCCGGTCAGAACAACCTTTTCAGAAAGCTTTTTCTTTTTGTGCATAGCAGCTAGAGATATTTTGTATTCAAGGTGCGTCTATAAAACAGTTCCCGGAACTACTTACAATCCACGTTTCTCCGACTATGTAAACGATTTCCCACGGTCATTTGGCCCGAAAACTAAATTTGAAACTATAAATAAGGGAATAAAGAAATGATTTGCTGTTCTCATCCAGCCAATAGAAGTACTACATTTTCCATCGAAGCGAGATCTCATACGGCAGTCATTCAATAGCATTAGTGCAAATCGTTACCCCGAATTTAAAATTTAACAATCGATTGACAAAATTTATTTTCTTTAAATAAATAAAATGATACTTTTTTATCAATTAACTGTGTTTTTTTAATTTTTGATGTGATTTTTTACAAATTAAAATTTTTTTACTTGCTTGTTTCGGTCATCAGAGCACCGCTAATTATCTTTCGTGCGATTGACCAACAACAGAAAGGCGGGTTTATCTTTTTGTTTGGATTTAAATTTCATTTTCCATGAAGAACTTATTAGCCAAAGACTTCCAATGACTATATCATCGTCACCATCCCCATCTACATCAGCAGCGTCCATGGATATCCAATTGCCACTATCATACTCTTGTACCGTGTACGCTGTGAAATTAAAGCTTCCTTTGTTTTCGAGATAAACAATAGATTCCTCAAGTTGGTTTTTATAATCAGGAAAATAAGAGATCGTTATTATATCCATGTCGCCGTCTTTATCAAAATCTCTTGCTATTGCCTTGTAACAGCCGTGAATAGGGAAAAAATAAAGCTGCTCAAATTTGTTATTGCCTTTGTTTAGGAAAATATAAACACCATGGTAATTTTTAAGGACATCAGCGGTGAAATCCAGGTTATCCCCGCAGGTGTAGATAATGTCTTTAAGGCCATCCCCGTTCACATCTTCCATCTCGAAATAACTTGATCCATAAATTGGCGGGAATCGTAATAGTTCCTTTTTTTCAAAATTTCCATTGCCCTTGTTCAAAAACATAAAAATCCCTTCCTGTGCCTGGGCCATTAAAACAACAATATCTGGCAAACCATCTTTATTGAAATCATCTACATAAGCTTTAACGGCACCGGGTAATAAGATCAACGGCTTTTTAACAGGAGTTGAATCTGTCTTTTTCAAATAATAAAATTCACCCTTGTTATTTCCAAAACCACAAACCAAATAATCTTTCTTACTATCACCGTCCAGATCAGCAATGGTTGTTTGTACCGGTCTGGGGATTTCTGCTGATAAAGTTTTCAATGACTCAAGTTTTCCATTTTTTGTTAAATGAAAACTGTCAATACTACCATTTCTCGCGTCGTTTGGGTATAGTATACCAATATTAGTAAGAACACCGTTCCGTGCACCCGGTAAATGCAAGTCATTATTAAACCACATATCTACCATGGTTCGGTGGATGTTTTGTTTTTGTAACAGGTTTAACCGGGGATCAAAAACGGCAAATACAGAATCAAAGACGCTGCACGTGTAAATTCGTTGGTTTCCCGGATCGATCTTTACATATACTGTCGTTGGGTCAACATCCTTCAAAATTCCTTCGCTCACAGTGAACCGATCAGTAAACGCTCTTAGAGGAGGTCTGTTTTGTAATGGCTGTTGAGATGGTGCCTCTTCTATATAGTATTGAACAATTTTTTGCCAATCCTCATAAGGAATATGTGATTGAACAGAATCTGTGGATGGGTATGGATTTTCGTCTGTGTTTGAAAAATAAATACCTTCATAGTAAGACAATCCGAGTTTTTTTCCCATTTCAGGCAACACTTTTTTTTCCCAGGCTGTTTGATTTAAAAGGATAGGATCCGGAAACAAGTGACAAGAACCGCAATATGTTTTAGCAAGTTTTTCCCCTGAAGCTTCCCTTTTGTTCCCGCAATGAAAATTGAAACAAATAATGATTAAGAATGAAAGATAAATAACGAAATATCTTACGCGCATTCTGAAGAGTTGAGTTATTAAAAATTGATCTTGCGAACAACTCCTAAGCTATTCTTAATTTCAATAGAAGCGATGGTATTATTCATAAGTACAAACCTTCCTGATTGAGACAAGAACGATGACCCATAGTCTGTTTCTCGTTTTTGTGTTATGCCTTTTTTATACCGAACTGTTACAGAAGCATCGTCTTTATTCAGAGAAAAACATTTGATTGATTTGTTTAGCTTATAAATTTTCAAGGCCCCTCTGTTTTGACCTGCCGCAACTATTAATTCATTGTTCACATTTCTAAGTCTTATAATTGCTTTGCAATTACCCGGCACAAACCACCCGCTTTGTAAAATGGACAAAGCGGTAAAATTTCCTTTGCCATCTCCTTTCAAAAAAATTCCGTTGCTGGCATCGTATCGCCCGGTGGAAATATCGGTTCCGTAATCATTGCCTGCTATAAGAATATCCAAATTTCCATCGCCGTCAAAATCTTCGGTGATCATTCCATTGATTATTGACGTTTGTGCTATTGCAGGTAATGCTTCAATGCTAAATCCACCGTTTCCATTATTCCTGATAAGCGAACTGCTAAAATCATTGGCTTTTAATTTTATAGCTCCGTTCATTTGATCGTTCGTAAACAGCTTGCCGAAATTTGCATTCGCAAAATCTTTATACGACAAAAATCTTTTTTTAATGAACGGCATCTGGTCGATTACATCGTCGCGAACATGGGCAGTAAACTCTTCCGGTTTCCCATCTTCATCTTTAATAAACCTTGTGGGTATACATTCCATTACGCCATTACCATCAAAATCCTTTGCATAGACTGAAACCGGATATTGATCGCTAGCTTTATAGAATGAATTTGTACCGAGATTACCTACAACATAATCCATATCTCCATCATTGTCAAAATCACCGGCCGTAATGCTGTTCCACCAACCTAATTTCTTGTCACTACCAGTTGAAGAAGTAATGTCCTTAAATTGACCGTTTACATTTTTCAAAAATTTGATAGGCATCCACTCCCCTGCTAAGATTAAGTCCTGCCATCCATCATTGTCAAAGTCTGTCCACAAACCATCGCATACTAATCCCAGATCTATCAAAGCAGGCGCAATTGAAGAAGTGACATCCGTAAACTTTATCGCTCCATTCTTACTGTCATTTCTGTAAATAAAACTGGAAACTGGTCGGGGATAATTCCAGGGCTTTACCCGACCAGCGACAAATAAATCAAGATCGCCATCCTTATCAAAATCACACGCCCGTACGCAAAATTTGCTTGTAAAATTGGAAGGGATTGCTAAGCTATCCCTGTGAAAATCTCCTTTACCGTCATTCACGTAAAAACGATCCCGGAAAGCATCCGTGTTGGGCTTCATTTCATAGCCACCACTTGTGATGTACAGATCCAGGTCACCATCGCCATCGGCATCAAATAACAAAATTCCAAGGTCCTCATTGCCTTTATCCGGAAGTGAATCAGCTCTGCCTTGCAGGGATCTCCGAATGAATTTGCCACGGGGCTGTTGTAGAAATATCTGCGTGTCAAAAAAGAAAGAACCTCCGCAGACTATGTCATCTAAACCATTGCCGTCTATGTCACCGCACGCAAGACCTGGTCCATATTCTGAAAACTTGTGCGGTAATAATTTTTGAACATTGAAATCGATGTAATCTCTTTCCTTTTGCAGATAATCAACATTTACATTGCTTGTAATTTCAGTGAATAAAGAACCGGTATCGATGGCCGGGGTTGCAGGCGTATAGCCCAATTGAGCGTTGTTGATATCTACCGTCAACAATTGGTTGGCTTTCACATTTTGAATCAATTGCATCTGGCCACCTGGCCATTTTATTACGATGGAATCTATTGAAGTTGCACTTCCCAGTCCGAAATGAGCGATCGGGGTGACGGAAGACAGGTAGCCGCGATAAGGAGTGTTTTCGAAGACCTGCTGCGTACGTTTGTAATGGAGTTCGACAAAAGCCCCCAGCCCATTCTTGTTTAAGCTATCACCGGCAAATTTTATTTCGAGATAATTTGATTTGTTTAGGTCCCGGCTATTGTTCTTATACACGAATGCCTTGTCGTCGATATTATTTACCACATAGTCCAAATCGCCGTCGTTATCCAGATCAACATAAGCGGCACCATTTGAAAACGAAGGCAAATACATTCCCCATTCTTTTGTTACATCCTTAAAAGTAAGATCTCCATTGTTTCTGTACGCATAATTTGAAATCTTCACTTGAGGAATTTGTTCAAGTATATCTTTTTTGGGTGCCAGGTTATAAGCTTTACTTCGAAAAGCTCCAAAATCATGATCGGTTACGTCTTTTGGAAATCCGTTTGTAATAAGTATATCACGATAACCGTCATTATCAAAATCAATAACGGAAGGTGTCCAACTCCAATCCGTTTCCGCCATGCCTGCATAAAATGAAATATCACTAAATATAGGGGCGCCAATAGAATCATTCTGCAACACTCTTGGTCCCTGGTTAATTTGCAACGTATTTCTCACGTACTGATACTGGTATCCATATTCTTCATTGTTAAGGTAACGCTGATAGCTGATCGCATTCATCATCATCTTCTTTCTATAATTATCTTCAGGATTCATGTCCAGTTCAACTACATCAACCAATCCATCATTGTTCACATCCATAATGTCCATACCCATTGCGTTCTCAGAAGTGTGTTTAAAATAAGTGGTCACTTCGTCTTTGAATGTGCCGTCATGATTATTGATATAAAGTAGATCATTGGAAATAAAATCATTTGCCACATATATATCCTTCCATCCATCTCTGTTAATGTCAACAATATTCACACTATGACCATAGCCTTCAATAGTAATGCCTGCTTGCTTTGAAACATCGGTAAATACCGGGTGATGCAGACTAGCATTCCAATCGTTCCTAAAAAGCTTGTCGGTGTTAGGATGTTCGCCGTTTTTAAAAATCGGTCTGAAAGCCGCAGGATTCTGGCCATGAAGAATTTCGTTATTAAGCAAATACATGTCCAGGTCGCCATCATTGTCGTAATCAAAAAAGGCAGCCATGGTAGAATGTGAAGTATCCGCTAATCCATATTCCTGTGCCATGTTTTCGAAATGTGGAGTATGGTCTTTATCGCTGCCGGTATTTATGTATAAAATATTTTCTCTTCGCCTCGGATCTTTCATGAGTGTTGCACAAACATATAAATCCTGTAAACCATCATTATTAATATCAACAACGCTAACCCCCCGGCACCATCTTCCTTCACCACTGGTTCCGGAAACCTGTGTCACATCATCAAAATGAAAATCACCTTTGTTGATGTATAATTTGTTGGAAACATCATTACCTGTGAAGTAAACATCCATCAAGCCATCATTATTAAAATCACCAATGCCTACTCCGCCTCCATTATAAATATTTGGAAGGTCAAGAATATTGATCGAATCATTTTCATGAATAGCGTTTGCAAACTCAATACCTGTGCGCTGCGGCGAAAGAAGTACAAACATTGTTTGCTTTTTATTGCACGCACAAAAACAACAAACAATAAGACAATAAATAATCGAGGAAGGTCTCTTCATGACGGAGTTGTTTATTCCACCTTACCTGTAAGAGTTAATATATTTTCTGCCGGGTCAGTGTTTGTGTGAAGGTTTACTGTCCGCAGTTGATCGCCTTTACGGCCGATAGTTTTAAAATAAACTTTTATACTCTCTTCTGCACCAGGCAATATAGGCTGGGTTGTAAATAAAGCAACCACACAATCGCATGAACCAACAGCTTTATATATCATCAATGGTTCATTGCCAGTATTCGTTATTTTGAACTCATGCATTACTGTGTCACCCTCTTTTACTTTACCGAAATCAAACTTCGTTTCGCTCAATTCTATCTTCGTAACATAAGTTTCACCGCTGTTCATTTCAACTGCGTCCTTATATTTTTCCGGCTTCTTATCCCGGTTAAAAAAATTCAGCTTTGTGTCAGCCAGAATAAGAATAATACCGATGATTATTCCCCCGACGACCATTTGGAACCACGCTTTTTTTATTAATGTTTTCATAAGTAAAGCTTTTCAGCTGTCTCAGTTGTTTCGAGTTTAATAGATCATTTCTTCATTTCAAGATATAACAATGTCGAATTATTTCTCGCAAGTATTATTGCTTGTTTGTTCACGCCTGTGGTTATGTTGACTGCATCTCTCACCTGCCCTTTTATGTGAATACCTGTTTGCGAATATGACAATGGTTGAAAATTTCGCATCCCGTCTCCCTTCAATAATATCCCATCGTTTGCGTCGAGTCGGCCAACATCAGGTTTTACATCGTACATATTGCCTGCAAGAAATAAATCCAGATTACCATCTTTATCAAAATCATTAGCAATGATCGCATAGACTGGCGCAACCTGTGCTATAACCGGCAAAGCTTTTAATTCTACGTCACCATTTCCCTGACCCCATAATACAGCTGTTTGCAGTTGTTCAGTTTTATATTGCTGCGATTTATTTACTGCATCTGCACCGAAAAAATCTTCCATTGTTTTCCCGGCAAAATCTTTATAGTATAAAAATTTCTTCCGTAGTGGCGGTAATTGGGAGGTCATGTCCGACTTAGAAGGATAAACAAAACTCTTTCCTTCGGGCCAGTAATACGTAATGATGCTTTCCGACGTTCCGTTACCGTCAAAATCATTAATATATAAACGCATCGGCTTAACCGCCGAAGCTTTAAATCTTGAATTAACGCCCCAATTGCCTAAAACAAAATCCATGTTCCCATCTTTATCAAGATCAACCTGTGTAATTGTATTCCACCACCCTGAACTATTTGGTACTTCTTTTTTTGTTTCCAGTTTCCCTTTATTGTTTATGAAAAAAGTAATTGGCATCCATTCACCGACTAACATTAAATCGGCATATCCATCTTTGTTAAGATCTGTCCAGCATGCATCAGTAACCATCCCAGGTTCTTTTAAAATGGGAGGTGTAATGTCAATTAATTTCCCCTTTTCATTATGAAGCAGAAAACTCCTTGCCGGTCTTCCGTATTGACCTGATACGGCTCTACCGCCAATAAATACATCCGTGTAACCATCTTTATCGAAATCACTCACTACAATGCATCCCGCATTGACAGAAATATCCTTTAATGACTGGCCTTCTGTAAAATGTCCTTTGCCGTCATTCATATAAATTCTTGCCCGCAACAAAGAAGAGCCCGCATCGTATTCATACCCTCCGGAGCCAACGACTAAGTCCTGGTCTCCATCATTATCCACATCAAAAAACGCTGCCGCTACATCTTCCAGGTCTTTATCTTTTACAAAAGACGGTTGTGAAGATTGATCAAATTTTCCATCGGTTTGCTGGATAAAAATTTTCCCTTCTTCCCCTTTAGCGCCACCCATAAAAAAATCCTCCCTGCCATCTCCATTCACATCCGCATTTGCGAGGCAAGGGCCTTGCCGCGAAAGCATATGTGGCAAAAGACGTTCGACATCAAAATCAATAAAGCCATTTTCCTTGTGTTCAATATTCCCACGAAGTTTTAATGCTGTTTCATCAACTAATAATGGTGATGAAGCTAAAGGGCCGGAAAACCTTTGTTTCGCATCGGCTTGATGCAATTTTAATTGTTGATCGCTCTTTACATTATACAGAGTTTGCTTTGAAAGATCAGGCCACGCTACTTCTATTGAATCCACTTTAGTACTTTTTCCCAAGCCAAAAACAAGTCGTGGATCCATACAACTTTGAAAACTCCTTACAGGGACCAGTTGTTTTACCTGTTTTGAACCATTTGAAAAAACTGTCACTTTTGCCCCAATTCCAAAAGCATTTGGCGCCTTACCATCGAGAGAAATTTCGACAAAATGATTTTCCTTTTTTTTATTCTCTTCATTTCGATAAATAAAACACTCTTCATTTAAATTATTTACCA
>DASYSW010000500.1:0-4489 GCA_036002905.1 Chitinophagaceae bacterium | reverse complement strand
GGCGGCCGAAGCGGCGCCCCCTCTGCCGATCACGTACGCAAGAAGAAACCCAGAGCACAGGTTTCCTACTATCAATGCCCACCAAATCATATCTGAATCAGCTCTCATAATGCCGGGTGTGGTGTTGCTTGCCATAAAATCCTTTAGCAGCATACCGTAAATTAACCAGCCAAGAATGAAATTGACAATACCGCCGACGATTCCACCGACGATGAATTTCTGTGAATTCATAATAGTTGATTTTGGTTAAAAAATAGTTTTGGCTATTTCCAATATACTCACTTATTCGTCTTCCCCGAAATAAAATAATGAACCAGTGTGGAGAAAATGGCTAAATAAAGAATCCCGCCACGAAGGCGGGATTGTGAAAAATTATATTCGTAAAGTCCGTTGGGACCTGGTATTTGAGGCTTAATAATCCATTCCACCCATGCCAGGAGCACCACCCGGATGCATATGAGGTTCTTCTTTCTTTGGTTTGTCAGCCACTACACATTCGGTAGTCAGTAACATACCCGCGATCGAAGCTGCATTTTCCAAAGCGATGCGTGTAACCTTTGTAGGATCAATTACGCCTGCTTTATATAGGTTCTCATACTCTTCTTCCTTCGCGTTAAATCCAAAATCACCTTTGCCTTCCTTTACTTTCTGAACAACGATCGAACCTTCAATACCTGCATTCGCTACGATCTGGCGAAGCGGTTCTTCCAGTGCTCTTTTTACAATAGCAATTCCCGTTGTTTCGTCTTCGTTGCCGCCTTTTAATTTATCCAAAGCTTCTACGGCACGAATGAAAGCAACACCACCACCTGGAACAATGCCTTCTTCAACTGCTGCTCTTGTTGCATGCAAAGCGTCGTCTACCCTGTCTTTCTTTTCTTTCATTTCCATTTCCGTGGCAGCACCAATATTCAACACAGCAACACCACCGCTTAATTTAGCAAGGCGTTCCTGTAATTTTTCTCTATCGTAATCTGAAGTCGTCGTTTCAATTTGTGCTTTGATCTGGTTTACTCGGGCCGTGATATCTTCCTTCTTTCCCTTGCCGCCAACAATAGTTGTATTGTCTTTGTCGATCGCCACTCTTTCGGCGCGGCCGAGATACGAAAGATCTGCATTCTCCAGTTTATAACCCTGCTCTTCGCTCACCACGATTCCTTTAGTTAGAATGGCGATATCCTGCAGCATTTCTTTGCGACGATCACCAAAGCCCGGAGCCTTGACAGCACCAACTTTGATTGTACCGCGTAATTTGTTTACAACTAATGTAGCTAGTGCTTCACCTTCAAGGTCTTCAGAAATGATAAGAAGCTGTGCACCTTGCTGGGCAACTTTTTCAAGAATGTGAAGAATGTCCTTCATATTGCTGATCTTTTTATCATAGATCAGGATATAAGGTTTGTCAAGCTCAGCTTCCATTTTTTCACTGTTAGTAACGAAGTAAGCGGAGATGTAACCGCGGTCGAATTGCATCCCTTCTACAACTTCAATTCCTGTTTCAGTTCCTTTTGCCTCTTCTACAGTGATCACGCCATCTTTACCTACTTTACCAAAAGCTTCTGCTATCAGTTTACCAATGTTTTCATCATTGTTAGCAGAAATAGCAGCCACCTGTTGGATTTTCTTAGCGTCGGTTCCTACTGTTTGAGATTGACCTTTTAAATGATCAACCACTTTAGCCACTGCTTTTTCAATACCTCTTTTCAGGTCCATTGGGTTAGCACCAGCTGCTACGTTTTTTAAACCTTCGCTAATGATTGACTGGGCCAGAACGGTAGCCGTAGTAGTGCCATCGCCAGCAATATCTGCAGTTTTTGAAGCCACTTCCTTTACCATTTGTGCACCCATGTTTTCAATGGGATCTTCCAGTTCAATTTCCTTTGCCACAGTTACACCATCCTTGGTAATACCCGGAGCACCGAATTTCTTTTCAAGTACCACATTGCGACCCTTTGGCCCAAGTGTTACTTTCACAGCGTTGGATAAAACATCAACGCCTTTTTTCATTTTATTTCTTGCTTCAACGTCGAAGAAGAGTTGTTTTGCCATATGTTTCAGTTTGAATTTTTAAAATTGATTGTTAGCCTGGTTCTGAGTTATACAATAGCCAGGATGTCGCTCTCTCTCATGATCAGGTAATCTTCCCCCTCTATTTGGATCTCTGTTCCGGCATATTTACCATATAAAACAGTATCGCCATTTTTTACGGTTACGGGCTCATCTTTTTTACCGGGACCTGCAGCGATCACGGTGCCGCGCTGGGGTTTCTCTTTTGCCGTATCCGGAATAATAATACCACCGGCTGTTTTTTCTTCAGCGGCAGCAGGTTTCACGATAACCCTGTCATGAAGCGGGGTAACATTTAACTTCTTAGCCATAATTGTATTGATTTTTGAGATTTTAAGAATGTGACAAGCCTTTTTGCTTTGGGACGGCAAAGTTAGGCGAATAATATGCCATTTGGTGGGGTAACTGAAAAAATTTCAGAAAGAAGCGGTAATGTAACTAGTCTGTCAGTAAAGACCGGAAATTTTTTCAATTTGCTCGTGCCAATTTTTCACGCACCGCCTGCTGGTACAAGATTTATGAGTCTCTATTCCCGTGAATTTTTCTTTTTATAAACTTAAACTGCCCGGATTATGAAAAGGGAAACTCTTGCACAGCTATCTCTGCCCGAACTCGGAGACCTACTTGTCGAAAATACCCTTCTTCTCCTGGAAGCCATGGATAAAAGGGCGGACGGGGTAACCATTCGCGACCTTAAAGAAAAGGTCGAATTTCTCCAGGAAATAATTAAGAAAAAAAGAGCCGTTGAAACCAGCTAGCCCTGATTTATTCGAGGGATTTTCTGTTCCAGCATCATCAGGTCGGCGAGGACAACGGCCGTTACTGCCTCCAGGATGACAGGGACTCGAAGCGCAATGCAAAGATCATGGCGTCCTTTTACGGATGCCGCTTCTACTTTGCCCGTTTCCCAGTTTAGGGTGAGCTGTTCTTTTGGCGTTGACGAGGTGGGCTTGATCGCAATGCGAAAGACCAATTCATTTCCATTTGTCAGGCCCCCCACGATCCCACCGGCATGATTGGTTCTTGTCTTTCCGTCCATGTTTTCTATAGCGTCATTATGCTCACTTCCAAACATTTTTGCAGCGGCAAACCCGGTCCCGAATTCAATACCACGCACCGCCGGAATGGCAAAAACGATATGAGATAAAAGTGATTCCGCTGAATCAAAAAAAGGCTCACCCAAGCCCACGGGCAGTCCTGTTATCCTGCACTCGATAATTCCACCGATGGAGTCTTTGGTATCAATGGCCTTTTGTAATCCCTTATCAAGGTCCTTTTCGCCACCGATTTCGAGAATGGAGGACCTCACCCCTATCCCCTCTCCACTCGTGGAGAGGGGGAAGGGGGTGAGGAGAATCTTCTTTGCAATGACGCCGGCGGCCACCAGTGCCACGGTCAGCCTTCCGCTGAAATGTCCGCTGCCGCGGTAGTCTTCAAATCCCGCAAATTTTTTATGAGCCACGAAATCCGCGTGTCCTGGTCTGGGAACATCTCTTTGCTTTTCATAATCGCCGCTGCGGATGTTCTTATTTTCAAATAAGATAGTGATGGGAGCGCCAGTCGTTTTATTATTAAAAAGGCCACTTTTAAAAATTGGGAGGTCTTCTTCCTGTCTTGGCGTAGTTCCCCTTTGAGTGCCGCCCTTTCTCCTTTCAAGATCAGGTAAAAAATCATCGACGGTCAATGGCATACCTGCAGGACAACCATCTACAACGATCCCGACCGATTCGCCGTGCGATTCACCAAAAATGGAAATACGAAATATCCTCCCGAAGCTATTCATGAAATTTGATCTTGGAGCTTAAAGATACATCAGCACTTAATCGTTTCAAGTCATCATAAAAATCAGGATAGGATTTTTTAACGGCGCCTGCCTCATCAATCGTTGTTTCGCCGTCTGCTTTTAATGCCGCCACTGCACATGCCATAGCGATGCGGTGATCATGGTGTGAATGATTTTTTGCACCACGCAATTTATTGCCGCCATGAATGACCATAACATCATCACTCACTTCAACCTTCACTCCCATCTTTCCAAATTCCTGCTGCAATGAAGCAGACCGGTTGCTTTCTTTATGCGTCAAACGATTGATTCCTTTAATCTTTGCGTCACCCTTGCAATAAGAAGCTAACGCCACTAACGGGGGAAAAAGGTCAGGGCAATCTGTTGCATCAAATTCAAATCCCCTCATTTCAGCAGGATGAAGCTTTATTCCTTTTGCCTCAATTGCAAATCCGGCGTTTGCATCACTCAATGCTTTCATGATTGCTTTATCAGCCTGGGTGGACATCATGTCCAGGCCTCTTACGGTAATCGGCCCCGCAATTGCACCGGCAACTAATAAAAAAGCTCCGCCGCTCCAGTCGCCTTCAACAGTGTATTCATGAGTGATCAGTGGTGAGTGGTGAGTGGCAAGTGGGA
>DASYSW010000499.1:0-10466 GCA_036002905.1 Chitinophagaceae bacterium | reverse complement strand
GTATTGATTACTAACCTTAAACCGGTCAGTAAAGTGTTGCAGCGAATCGTTCCATAAGTCACGTTCAACATTTGTCTTTAAACTGGCAGCTTTTTGCAAATATTCTTTGCTTAGATCACTATCACCCTTCATCGCGGCGATTCGGGCAATCGCCACTGCATTGCCGTGCATATAGCTATTAATCGTCGGTCTGTATGCTTCTCCATCATCAAAGCCATCCTTTCCCCCCGAAGCATCAATGGATGCAATCGTGTATTCAGTTGCATCGGGCATTGCACGGATGTAGTAAAGATTCCTGGTTGAATCATAGTGATCGTTCCATTCGCCATACATCTGATGCATACTGTCCAGCTGTTTTACAATAAAAGCCGAATCGGCATTCACAAGAAATCTTGCATATGCTGCATCGGCGATGCTTTCACTGTAGCGCCTGTTATTCCCTCCTCCCTCGTATAGGTAATTAATGTACCCATCCATATAACGATCATCTCTTAGCCACCTGCCTTCATAAATATGGTGCATGGACGCAGCATTGATCGTGCAATATGGATCCCTGTCCCAGGGAACGTGGTTAATAAATTCTGTTATCACATAACTGTTGTCACCAACGTTGCGGATATGCGCCTTGTAAAGTTTCCACCTGTAATAATATACCTGCTCAATTTGTTTGTCGGAACATTCAAAAAACGGGATATTATCGAGATACCACCCGGCGTCTTCCTCGTAATACAGTTTCGCGAGTTTGACGTGGTCGGGAAGAACGAAATCCTCTTTATGAGTGCAGCGAATAATAAGAATGGTTGCCAGGCTAACCAGTAAATTTTTTACATTGGATTTTTCCTTGTCGAAGCGCATATTTATTAATTGCGACGGAATATTAAACTGCCCATATGAGTAACTTAGGAACTAGTCTGAAAGAGGATACCCGATTTCCCAGTGAAGACCAAAAGGATCAACAAGCCTTCCTAATTTCCAGCCATGACCTTCGCCAACGGGAAAGACTTCTAAAGCCCCTGCCTTCAATGCCTTTGCAAAAAGAATATCCGGATCACTAACGACTAAGATCATTCGGATGGACCCACCGCCGAGTTGCCCGCTATTTGCCGATCCTCCACTTACCCAAAACTCTGCTCCGTTCACAGAAAGTCTTGCAATTAAGCCCTCGGGGGTTTCCAGGCGATATGTTTCAACAGCATCAAATGCCATTTTGTAAAAAGCTGTCGCGCTCTCAGCATCCTTGACAGTTAGCCACGGTGCAATTGCAGTTTGAACCGAACTGTTTTCCATAATTTAATTTCTAAGCTTTGGCGTTTGACAGTTTGAATGCATTCATGCATTGCAGCTGAATATTTTTATATCAATACGCAACATAGATCCATGCCTCCTTTCCCGATTCAAGCATCACGCTGATCCTTTTATAGTTTTCCGGTTCATACCTGTCAGCCATCAAAAGTTCTTCGCCCGTAATCTCCAAAGCAGTCCCATTGACTGCGTGATTCTTATCTGAAATAATGAGCGTTTTCTGGTACTTTCCTACACCTTTTGACAGAAATGTTTCGTCTGTAATTTCAATTGTCGAAACTGTGTACCCTCTCAAAACATCACTTGATCCTTCCAGTATTCTTCCGAACAGATCCAGTTGGATCTTCTCTTTCTGAAGTGTGCCATACGAGAAAAGATATTCTTTCATTTTGCATTCCAAATACCCTGGTTCCTAAATATCATATTTTTTCAGATCATACCATGCGAATTTCATAATAAAATGACCGCAGGTGAAGACTAAAATGATTTACATTTATATTTCAAAAATGAAATAAAATGAAAACCATTAGCCAACTTTTATTACTGGTCACTGTGCTATTCTCTTCAGCATCGGTCTATTCGCAGACAGTTGATGAAATTATTTCCAAACACCTGGATGCTGTCGGCGGAAAGGACAAGTTAAGTGGTGTCACTTCTGTGTACATGGAAGGAACTGTAGAAGTAATGGGCACCAGCGGTACAACTAAAACGACCATTTCAAATGGAAAGGGAATCCGTAGCGAATCCGAGATCAGTGGACAACAAGTCGTCAATGTTTATACCGACAAAGGCGGATGGCAGATAAATCAGTTTGCGGGAATGAGCGATCCCCAGGCCATGAGTGATGAGCAATTCAAGGCTGGCGAGGACCAGATATATGTCGAACCTTTCCTGGATTATGCCGCGAGGGGTGGAAAAGCAGAATTAGTAGGGCAGGAAAAAGTGGGTACTGTAAATGCACACAAGATAAAGTACACAAACAAGGACGGTGCCATTACCAATTACTTTATAGATCCAACCACCTTCCAGGTTATTCAAATATCGGCAACCAGCAACAGCATGGGCCAGGAAGTTGAAATAAAATCAACCTATTCGGATTTTCAAAAGACCGATTACGGACTTGTCGTGCCTTATTCGATCGACATAGATTTTGGAGGACAATTTACTGTTACATCAAAACTTCAAAAGGTTACTGTGAATCAACCTGTAGATGCGGCAATTTTCGAAATGAAGAAATAAGCATCTTTCAATTGTGGCTACTTAAAGGAGACGTATCACCAACCAGCCAGATGTGTCCAAACGGATCAATGAATCCTCCCTGCCTGTGAACTCCCCACGGAGCTTCATGGTTTTTTATTTTATCGAAACCACCATTAGCGCCTCCCTCGACAGCGCGTGCAATAAATGCATCGGGGTCTTTACAAAATACTTCAACCCTTGTTGAGGTAATGCCCAGTTTCTCAGGGCTCTCCCATCCGTTATTCGCGGGTTCACCAACGAAGAAAGCAGCTCCTTCAATTTCCAATCCAGCTACCGAACCCAGGCTCCACAGCACTGTAGCGCCAAGAGCGCTTTGATACCAGGCAACAGCTGCGGGCGCATCGAGCACTGCCAGCATTACCGATATGATGAGCCTGCCATCTCTTTCCATTTAGCTTCTTTTTATAAATTTATGGTTTTGATAAATTGAAATGTGAGCAGTTTTTATATCAATGAATTAAGTGACCCGAAACGTCCATCAATTAGTTATCAACGCTCCGAGCCCTCAATCATGTACATTAAGCAATACCATCTTATTATTGGAAGTATACGATATATCCAATCTTTTTTGAACAGTGCCGCCTTGCTGCACAAGTGAGAATATTATTTCCGTTTGAGGTGGATTCGTTTTGATGCAATTGAAACAATCCACTGTTGCAGGAATGTTGCATCGATCTGTTATTTCGTTTGCAAGCAGATCCAGGGTTCCTTCAGAATAGGAGCTTAACAAGCTTCCAATATTTTTGGTGACAAGTTTTACATCATTCTTCAGCAACCCATCTCTGAGACCGTCGCAGTCTGAATTATTCAATTCTTTTTTACACGCAGTAACGCCGGCGATAAATCCTATTATCAATGCGGCAAGCCGGAAAATTCTCATAAACAGGATTTTACCCACATGACACACTTATGCAAAAGAACGCTACCCACAATACGAGATTCTGAGCAACGTCCTTACATTTTTAAACAGCGTGGAATCAGAATGAGGAGTAACTAAACTTTTGTCCGCCGACAGATGCTTCATACATTAATCCACCCTTTTCCTGAGTAAATACCATCACTCCATCCCTATACTTTACATTGCCAGATGCACCGACTGTCGCAGCTACTGCGGAAGCCTGCGCATCAAATTCAATTTTGTCTTGTTTGAAGCGATCTACTGCAGCCTGGTTTTCGAAAAATATTACTTCGCGATAAGCCTTTCCACCAAACTGAAAACCAACATTCACCTGTTTCATACTGGCCCGGCCCACCGCCTTTCCGTGCTCATACAAAATCCCATTACCAGCTGCACCACCTACGCCAATGGCACCTTTACCCACATTGGGGAAAATGACATAGCCAACCGAATTGTCAAATAAATGTTGCATCAGGCTATCTGTTTTGATGAAACTGGATTTTGCATTTTTACTGTCATCCATAAGTTTTTCATCCTTGTCCTGGGCAAAAAGAGACACCGGCATAGCAAGACCCGTTACCAAAAGCAATGTTGCTGCAACTTGAATCAAACTTTTCATACTTATTTTTTTTTAATCTTTGTTATGATAAATAAAAGAATACATTACGCTGTTTAGCAATCAAAGATTTTGCCAGCATTATTAAGAGCTTGTTATAATACCACAAGATCCTAATATCATGATATCTTAATCCCCTACTTTTGACCAGCGAATTTAATTTTTTACTGAAATCTTGGCATATGACAACCGTAAATGTTTACCTGACCTTCAATGGTAATTGTGAAGAAGCATTTAATTTTTACAAATCGGTATTTGGCGGAGAATTTCCATACATAGGCCGTTACAAGGACATGCCGCCACAGGAGGGTCATAAGATGGATAATAAGGATGCAGAAAAAATTATGCATGTTTCATTGCCGATAAGCAAAGAGACAGTTTTGATGGGTAGCGATACGGGTGGCGAATGGGCCTCCAGTTACTCGCAAGGGAATAATTTTTCCATATCGATCAATACGGATAAACAAACCGAAGCCGACCGTTTATTCAATGGTCTTTCTGCCGGGGGACAGGTTACCATGCCAATGAACAAGACATTCTGGGGAGATTACTTTGGAATGTTTACTGATAAATTCGGCATCAACTGGATGATCAGTTTTAATGACGCACAACAGAAGAAATAAAGTCCCTTTTATTTTCTCAGGTAATCGTCAGTCTTGTCCAGCCAGTCCTGTCTCGGAGGAGCCCAGGTATCTATTTCTTCCACTTCTCCGATCATCAGTGCTTCGTGGGGGAGATTCGAGGGAATAACAACCACATCGCCGGGATGCAGGTCCATCACTTGTTCTTTATTTTCTCCAAACCAAAAACGAATTGTACCGGAAAGAACCTGCGTCACCTGTTCATGCACATGACGATGCTGAGGAACTAAAAAGCCATCTTTAAATTTTATCCGGGAGATCATCAGTTTCTCTCCCCAAACGATTTTTCTTGACATCGATGGGTTCACATCTTCAGATGCCACCGATTCCCAGTTCACTTTTTCCAGCATGATCAATAAATATTTTACTTTCTTTTAGGCGGTGCATAGATCTTCTATGCGACTTAAAAATAATTTCTACTGCCGAATAAAATGGACCGATCAAACAGAAAAATTAGTCGATCCTATTGCTTTGGAATGATATGGGCACCGAGATTCTGGTACAGTATCTTATCATTCTCCATGACGAAAGTATCGACACCGAAAGGGATGCTCACAAAAGGAGATTCTCCTGACCAAACAAAATACGCCATGTTGTCCCTGATGATCATTTGCTTCAGGTCGAGAGGAGACCCTTTGGGAACTGACTTAAATATCTCTTCAAACCATGAGCGGATCGCGTTTAACCCACTGACAGGCCCCTGCGGCGTCAGCAATTCAGATCTTTCTACATAATCCTTCATTATCTCATCCAGGTCAGCTTCAACAAATGCCGAAACATGGTGATTTAATATCTCTTCTGTTCTTGTTATCAGTACTGTACTCATATGTGGAAGATCTGATTTTGACGGGAATAAAGGAAGTTACAAATAAATTTACTATCCAAACAAGTGATCACCTTTTTGTAACGTAGTTATAGATCAGCAGAGAAATATTTGCCATCGTTTGTATGGTCAGCTTTTCGTCTTCCCAATCTTTTGAAAGTAACACCAGTACGTACTTTCTTCCATCGGGCAGTATGACAATTCCTGAATCATGATGTGCATGAGTGATTGATCCTGTTTTGTGAGCGACCTTTACATCGGCCGGAAGCAAAGCCGGTATGATTTCGTTGAATTTCTGATCGAGCAAAATATTGATCATGGCTTGAGAAGCTTCCGCATTTACGGCCTGGCCAGTGGCAATCTTTTCAAATATCAACGCGAGGTCATGTGCCGTGGTCGTATTGATCAATCCTTTTTCAAATGCTTTGTCGTCCTCTACGCCCCTTAGCACCTGTATATCTTTTGCGCCCATCTGTCTCATAGATTGCGTTACATTCTGCGCACCTACTTTTTGTATAATGAGGTTTGTTGCAAAATTGCTGCTGACAATAATCATTTGATAAAGCAGGGCGCTGATCGTTCTCCTGTCACCAATATGTTTGTACAGTTCGTATTCGCTATCATCCGCCGAATCCAAACTAAAAGGGCTTCCATCTACAATGCTCTTAAATTCATTTTTTAGTTTGATGGAGTCGTTTAAAGAAAATTTTCCTTCGGCAGCCTGTTTGTATACTTCGACCATGACAGGCGTTTTCATTGTACTGGCTGCATGAAACGTTTCCTTATCATTTATTTTTATTTCCCGACCGGTGTTCAGATCCTTGAAGGCAACAGCAAATGTTCCTTTCTTTCCGGAAAGTTCTTTTTCTATGTCTAACTGGAGTGTTCGCAAAGCTTTCTTCGATGTATTGCAGGATGCAATTAAAATGACGGTAGCTAAAATAGCAGGTAGTTTCAGGTTCATGAACTAAGCTAAATAAAAATCGTTGTAACAGGATCGTTAAGATGGCAATTGTTTTCGGCTCGTACGACAGATAGGTTCTCGTCCTTTAAAAACAAAAGCCCGGATAACCGGGCTCCACAGAAAGCCGTCAGCCATTGATGCCTTGCATAACTTTGACTGGTCGCACTTCAATCCTCGCGTTGCGCGCCGATTCGAATACAGGATTATTCCTGGCTATCTGGACAGCCTCGTCAAGGTCATTGGCTTCAAGTAAAAAATACCCGGCAATCACTTCCTTAGTTTCATTAAAAGGACCATCCTTCAACTTACCTTTTGTGCCAGATATCAAAATACCTTCTTGTTCCAACGGCTGAGCAGATTTTAACTTGCCACTTTTCATGAGGTCCCCCATATACACCATAACCTGCTCAATATGTTTTTGCTGTTCTGCAGGTGAGAGTTCCAGTAAATGATCACCTTCAGTCCTGATCAGAAACATAAATTCTTTCATAATTACATTTTTAAAATAAGTAAATTAATTTATGTACTGAGACAAAGACCTTTTTTATGAGGGGACTTTTTTAAAGAAATATTTTTTTATCCCCCGATCGGTCTCATTTGGTGCACTTCGATCTTTGTTGGAATGTCACTGAATATGGGGTTGGCCTTCGCGATCTCAAGGGCCTCGTCCATATTTTCGGCGACGATATGGAAATAGCCCGCAATCACCTCTTTTGTTTCATTGAACGGGCCGTCTTTGATGGTCCCGTTTCCGTCGGTCGTTGTTTTACTCGCCACATCCAGGGGCGCGGCGCTTTTCAATTTGCCTTCCTTGATCAGGTTGCCGATATAAGAAGTACCCTTTGCTATATGTTCATTTAATTGCTGGGGCGAAAGATCCGTCCAGACATCCCCTTCTGTACGAATGAGTAATAAATAGTCTTGCATTTGTTATTTATTTGTTTGCTTATTAAGACAAATGAATTTCAAAAAGAGGACATGGAGGTCAAACTATTTACATAATTCCAGTTTTCTTCGTAACAAAACTCTCTCCGGTTCCAGTGGACAAAGCGCAATTGCCTTTTCAATACTCTCTTTTGCTTTACCGGGATCATTCAAATCCAAATAAAACTCTGCCCGCGTAGAATAAAACAAATGATAGGATATTATAGAAGGATTTTGTTCTATTCTTTTTAACTCTGCCAGTGCCTCGGTTGCTCCATTCACTTTTGAAAGGGCGATGGCTCTGTTCAACAGGATCAGAGGCGACTGATCGATCTCGGAGAGTTTATCATAAAGCGAAAGAATACTTTTCCAATCCGTCGACGCAAAGTCGGCCGCCGCACAGTGATAGGCTGATATGGTGGCCAGTATGTGATACATAGAAAGACGGTTAAACGCAATTGACCTTTCGAGGTAAAAAAAACCTTTTCGCATAAAAACCGGATCCCATAATGAACGATCCTGTTCAGCCATCGTTAAGATATTTCCTGAGTCGTCACTTCGAGACCGGAATCTCGATGCGTTCAAGTACATGAGTGCCAGCAGGGCAAACACATCCGATTTGTCCTCTATTTTTTCATAGCCAGCAATAATTTCTGATAGCCTTATAGCTTCCTCACAAAGTTCATATCGTACCACATCGTTTCCCTTCGAGGCGCTGTAGCCCTCATTAAATAAAAGATAGATCGTCTCCAGAACCGACTGCAATCGTGCACCAAGTTGATTCCCGCTGGGTACCTGGAACGGAACTTTTTCTATCCTGATTTTTTGTCGCGCTCTCACCAGGCGTTTTTTTATGTTTTGTTCTGTTGTCAGAAAAGCCTTTGCTATTTCCGGGATGGTAAAGCCGCAGAGGGTTTTTAATGTAAGTGCAACCTGCGAATCTGCAGATACAGAAGGATGGCAACAGGTGAACATCATCCTCAATTGGTCGTCCAATATTTCCTGTTCTGAAAAAATATGATTCAAAGCCGGCTCTGCCGTCCATTCAGAATGAAGAAAATGTACTATATCGGATGAATATTTTCGCTTATACTTTTCGCGGTTGACAATATTCAGTGCTTTGTTTTTCGCAACCCGGAAAAGCCACCCCGCAGGATTATCGGGAACCCCTTTCGATGACCAGAGGCGTAATGCCTCAATCAGCGAATCCTGCACGACATCTTCAGCCATGTCCAAATTCTCTGTGCCGAATATTCTTGTAAGGACGGATATTAGCCTGCCCGATTGCTCACGGAAAAGATGCTCGACGAGTTTTGGAACGGACCTGTCAGTCACGACAATGATTTATTTCGTTGCAAAAATTGCTCACCAAAAAAGCGCTTGTGTAAGCTAGCGAATTTTATTCTTCAGCACGGCATTAATGTCATGCCAGGCCATCCAGTGTTCATTTAATTTTTCTGCTCCATTCCTCGCATAAAACTTTCTGCTTTGTTCACCACCCGGATCAACGCAGATATAAAAGGCGCTCCGCTCAACGAACCATTTGGCCAACAAATGAAGCAGCTCGGTTGCGAGCCCAGCTTTTCTGAATTCAGGTATTACATTGATCCATTGTAACTCACCATCGCAACCAAATCTTTCGGTCAAATGCCCGGCAATAAACCCCACAATTGAATCGGAAGCAATGGCCACGTAAATTACACGCGGAGGCAATGCTTTCTGAGGATGCAATTCCTGGTGGTAATAACCAGAGACACGTTTATTCCAGTACTCTTCGGTTTGCCAGTCAGCAAGAATACGGGCGATAAACGGAAGGTCAGCTTCTGTTGCTTCTCTGTATTGTATAGCCGGCATAGTGAAAAGTTATGGTTCAGTTCGTCAGTGGCAATCTGAAATTTTATTTAGCCGTAAGAAACCCGACTACTTGTGACCTGTAACTCTGATCCTTCTCTCTTAGCTCAAGCCACAGCTCCTTTTCATTTTTATATTCACATACAACTCGGCATAGTCGTCAGGATTTTCAGTCTCGAAAAATAACTTCCTTTCCTTCGCATCAGTAGCAGAGATCGCATCTTTTCCAAATTTCGCCTTTGCAAATTCATTCAAATCAACAAAGGCAAGTTTCGCTGAACTTATAAGATGTTTTGTTGTATCGGTTTTGACCTTATAAAGTTTCGAAAGTGGGGCCAAAAGCTTGTCGCTGCTCTCACGGCAGGTTCTTATTGTTAGGGTCTGGGTTGGTGAATTTCCAGTACCTGATTTTATTTTAGGCAAGTCAAATTCGACACCAACATTTCCTTCGTGAGAAGAAACTGCCTCGTATCTCACACTGCTGTCCATCGAAGCAATTTCCGTGATTGAAAGTCGAATATCCGCTCCCCAGCCTTCCTCCTCACCACTATCTAGGATAAGAGTACGTAGTAGGTTTCTTCGTTGCTTTTTTAGCATTGTTCATTTCAGTTTGTTGAACAAGCAAAAGTCAAGATTAGTATTGGGAAGATTAAAAGCCTTTTCACAGTCGTCTTAAACTCCAGGTAAATTTATTACTATTCAAAAGTTTTTCTTCAGTAACGTAGAAAAGAAGTTTCTATTAATTTACAGGAAAAGCAAGTGACACACTTCGTTTGCCATGTTACAAGGAATAAGCGTGAATGACCCAAGCTGTTGCCATATTCAAGTTTTCATAAATCGATTAAAAACATTTCACTTAATAAATTTCCCAAAGCAAATCAAATACAACTTCCATCATATCGGCCTATGATTTTTCCTTTATAATCTAATGAGCACATAAATAGTCGCACAGCCGCTAACTTGTTTATGTTTCTTAAGTTGTCTTACAAATCGTTTGAACCGATCAAGCTTTTCTTCCGTCAAATTCACCGGTTTTTGGTACGAGCCCCACCATTTGTACCCTCTCTTTTAAAATGAGCAGTGATCAGGCTTGGCTCTTATAAAAGCGAAATAGTCATTGAGCTTTTCCGACATACCCCTAAGTGCTGAAAAGTAGCGATAGATTCTCCTGGCTGTCAATTACATTT
>DASYSW010000498.1:0-14393 GCA_036002905.1 Chitinophagaceae bacterium | reverse complement strand
CGCGACAGATCGTGATGGAAACATCTATATCGCAGATTCGAGCAATCATAGCATTCGAAAAATCGATAAAAGCGGGGTTATCTCCACATTAGCCGGAGATGGAACGGCGGGTTTCGGGGATGGAAAGCCGGGTCAATTTAGACTCCCGGGTGCAGTAGCCTGTGACCAGGAAGGAAATATCTATGTTGCAGACACAGGCAATAATGCAATTCGAAAAATTCTTTTATCGGGAGAAGTAGTCAGCATTGCGGGATCCGACCCAAAATTCACAGCCGGTCAAATGGGATCCGCGTTGCCTGCTTTTCAAAATCCATCAGGCATAGCCTGCGACAAAAACGGAAATATTTATGTAGCAGATACAAATAACAATTGTATCCGGAAAATAGATCCCGTTAATTTTCACCCGGTGATTGCAGGTAATGCTCTGCCAGGATCTGTCACAGCACCTCTTATACCGCAGGCACTTGATTCGCCTTCAGCTATCACTTGTGATTCAAAGGGCAATATTTATGTAGTTGAAGCGGGGATTAAAAAGGTGATTAAAATATCGCTTTAAGTATTGAGTTGCATTTACCAAACGCAACTGCATGTATTTTTGTGCTACGACTTAAAGCATGAAAAAAATATTACTCGTCGGTAAGCAACTTACAAGCGTTCCACCACAACTGAACGTAAAAGATGTTCAGTATTTTGCTGCACCCGACTTAAAAACAGTACAGGAGATTTTCGGAAAAAACAATAAAGCCATCGATATTGTCATCATGGGTGCAGGTATAGAACTCGAGAAAAGGCTTGAAGTTGTCAGGTATGTTTTTAATACCAGCAACACGACATCAGTGCATATGAAAGACTGGGAAACGGGTCCGGAGGGTTTTGTTCCTTTCATAAATAAAGTTTTGGCGGGGTTGCTTAACGATTATGAATAATGCCCCTTCTCAGTCATTGAGATCGTCTGTGGGGACGCCAACAACCGGAGAGTTCTATTTTTGAGAGATTCCTCGCTGCGACCGGAATGACAATCTGTCGATTGTTGCTTCTTGCTGAAGACCCGGTAGTGACATCGAGTCCAAATCAAGTTGCTTTCTTTGTCTTCCCCTGGCATTGATGATCGTGCCAATTACTATTAGAATCGAACCTAATAAAATGGCATTTATCGCAGCCGATTTTGCGTCAGTTGAGGTTCCAATTACCTATTCCATTTTATTGAACCGTAAATGCATGATCCTTCCACTGTTGACTTCAAATCCTGTTACTTCTTTTTTGCTGTCACGAATGATCATTAAATGATTCATCCACCAAAAGTCATTGACCAAATGATCGTTCCCAACGAGGTTCAGGCGTGTATCTTTGTATTTATTGTTGGTGAGTTCAAGGTGGTGATCTTTTAATATGATACCATACTTGCAATCCAATTCAGGACAATAGTAATTACCTGTGTAGGGCCGCAACACCTCGTCGGGTTGTGATGTATCGGCAATATATTTTGTCAGCAAATGTTTTTCATCCCGGGAAAAGGCTGCAAATACAGTGGTGTCGCCTGTATGCCCACTAAATAAAAACTTTACACCGGGATCCATCACTAAAGAAAAGCTATCCTTCTCCCCTCTGGTTAAAAGAAATGTCCGACCAAATGCATCGACGTAAAGTTTCTGGTTGCTCAACCGGAAATTCATTTGCATTCCATCATCCGAAATATAATTGCCTGCGAACTTCTTTATCGCAATGGTGTCTTTTAATAAAGCTTTGCTGCTATCCGCATTCTTTGCTGCTTCAGCAAGTTTGTGTTTTGACGTATCGGTAATAAAAAGGTTCGCCACTTCATAGAGTTTGCCACCAGTGTTAACATCTCCCAGGTTACTAAAAACGGCTAAGCCCATTCTCAGATCAGGAAAGACCGCCAGATATGTTCTGTAGCCCGCATCAGCTCCGCCGTGCGTGAATTGTCTCCAGCCCTTATATGTATCCGACGAAATGCCCAATGCATAATTGAGCTCTTTGCCACTATTCAGTTTTCCTTTTTGGGTCAACTGGTCAATGTCTTTCTGATCGCCCACTTTATGCATATAAAAATTCATGATCCATTTGCTCATATCATTTAGGTTGGTAAAAAGACTCGTCGCACCCGCAACAGAGTAGCTTAAAATGCTGTTTGAAAAATGAATACTGTCTGTCCTGCTATACGAATAAGAACGGTTTTTAACGATCTCCTCATAGTCATCATGAAAATGCGTGTTGAGCATTCCCAGCGGTTTAAAAATTGCCGAGTCTGTAAATTGTCTCAATGATTGACCCGTAACACTTCGCACTATTTCGGCAAGAATGGTGAATCCGCTGTTGGAATAACTGTATTGCTCACCCGGTTTGAAATTCAATGCCTGCTGTTTGCTCAGGATCTTAACGATATGATCCTGCGTGATCACGTCATCCAGTCTTGTGCCCGATATAGCCAGCAACTGCCATTGATCTCTTATGCCACTGGTATGATTTAAAAGGTGTCGTATTGTGATCTTCTCTTTAAGATCAGGGAACCATGAAAGATATTTATGTATGTCATCATCCAGTTGAAGCTTGCCCTGTTTTGCAAGCAGCACTATGGCAAAGGCGGTAAACTGTTTTGATACCGAAGCCATGTGAAAGATCGTTTCGGGTTCGATGGGTATATTGTATTCAAGATTTGCCATGCCGTAGCCTTTGGCAAAAAGTATCGAGTCATTTCTTACAATAACTACTGCACAACCCGGGCTATTCTTATTATCCCATTGGGCGAAGATTTTATTGATTTTTTTTATTGTCGAGTCGGGCAATGATTGCGAAAATGCCGTGGCAATTAGCATGAAATTTAAGACGAGGAGCGGTACTAAGCTTCTTGTTTTTGTTCTCATAATGTTGATCTTAAGATTGCGACAACTAAATATATGCTGTTAGGGTCACATTTAAATTATGAATTGCGGGACAAAGCAAATTGAAAGCAAACTATTGTTCTGTTTCTTCTTCCTTTTGTTCCTCCAATGGCAGGCTATCGGTCCTGCGTGTTTTTATTATAGGCTGCTCTCCTGTGCCGGTAACCTTAACCGGGATTCCAATAATGCCGAAGGGCGGCAATCCGACGCGGCAATTGAACTTAATGCGACCATCAAAATCAGTTTGACCTTGCAAACGAAGTCGGAATCCCGCCACTTTTATTTTCGTTTTTTCGAGTGTCACCACAATCTGAGTTTAATGCGGGTAAGCGGGATGCGAAATCAAGGTAAAAGTTGCGAAGTGGCAAGGGCGCTTTCTCGTATGCAATAAACCCGTTTCGGACTTTCATAGTAAAACTGAGATCAGGCATTGTATCTGTTCCCGCAATATATCTGCCTGACAGAGTAGCCTGCAATGAAGCGTTCCCATCGATGCGCGTTTTCATCAGCCACTTCTGGTAGGAAGGTGGCAGCGTAGTGAATACATCCGCCAGTTCTGCATTGGCACTCTTTAATTTAAAGTCCATTTTATAACCTCTCTCGAGAAATTCATACTTGCCCGTAAATTCAAGAGGAAGCTTGTTGATCTTTAGTTTATTGTTTCGAAATTCAAGAGCCAGTGAGTTAGTATTGATGTTTGTGATCAGATCTGCCTGGAGTTTTCGCCTGAGAATATACGGTTCTTTGTCATAATAAAAATCGAAGGAGTCGATGGCAAGGTGACTGGTAAGACCAAAGATAGCTTTGCTCAGATCACCCCCTACCCGAATAATTCAATTCGCGGGCGTTGATCAAAATGCCCGATGAAAGATCATTGTAAACCACGTCGCTTTTTTCAATGACGATCTTTTCCAGTTTCAGTGCAGTTGTTGTATCTGCAGAAGAAGCTGTTGAACCTGACGATCCCTGTGATTTATAAACGTTATAGTTAGCTTCGCCCTTTTCATTGACGTGCACATTTATGTCTGCCCCACTTATATAAAATTCATTGATGGTGATATCGTCGCGTATCAATGCCGGGATGCTTATACCCATTGCAATTTCCCCGGCTGATAATAGCTTTTCGTTTTGGAAGGGGGCTGACCCCGTTGAAGAAAAATCGTATAATGTGAGAGTGAGGGATGGAAAATGATTAAAAAATGAAAGTCGTGCTTTTGAAAATTCTATTTTCCCGTCGATCGACCGGTTTACAAAACTTTTGATCTTTTTAGAGATCGTACCCGGCATTATATAAGGCAGCAGGAACAAAATGAGCAGCAATGAAACAACGGATATTACAACTATCTTGATCGTCTTTTTTACTACCCTTAACAAACTACTCTTCATTTAATAAAATTTATTAAACAATTGGGTAGTTTAGGTTCGCTCTTCAAGGATAAAGATAAACAACAGCCCGCAATACCAGAATCAACAGTTCGCGGCCTATGGAGAAATATTTTACCTTCAGGATCGCATGTCGTTCATTAAGTCTTTTTCCATTAATACAAACAAGCTACAGCCATTTCCATTCAATATTCCCGCGGTAAGGTTTGCAAAGAATATTGCATTGGACAAGGTCAACATTTTTGTGGGCGACAATGGCTCCGGCAAATCAACGCTGCTTGAAAGTATTGCTTATACGGTTAACCTTCCGTTGATCGGCGGTTTTATCGGGTCAGTAACGGACTTTGAAGCCGCCAGGATATTAAATCCCCACCTGCATCTTGAGTGGAGACACAACACATCTACTGGTTTCTTCTTTAGAGCGGAAGACTTTAGTGCGTTTGTAAACTCTGTAGAAAGAGAAAAAAATAAACTCCTTGGCGAAATGCCATACCTGCAAGGAGAAGTGAGTGATTCTGTTATTAAGCAGATGACAGAAAACATGAATTATTCTCTCAGGCAAATGCGCGAGGAATATGGCGAGAATATGCTTGCTTTTTCACACGGGGAGGCCTACCTGAAAATCTTACAAACAAGAATTGCAAACAAGGGTATTTATCTTCTCGATGAACCGGAAGCGGCCCTTTCTCCGTTAAAGCAATTATCACTCATTGCTTTCATACTTGAAGTTTTGAAAAGTAACAATGCTCAATTCATCATATCAACGCATTCACCTATATTGATGGGTATACCCGGTGCGTTGCTTTATGAGATCCGGGACGATGGCATACACCGGGTTGAATTCGCGGACACTGAACACTACCGCATCACAAAAACTTTTCTTGATAACCCGCAGGCATACTTGCGCCATTTACAATAGATCTGTCGCTCCTTAACGAAAAGTAGGGCAAATGGTTACCTCCTGCCTACCGGCAGGTAGACATCTGCCCCAAGAAGCAGTCAAGAACAAAAACCGATAATGGCTTTATGGATGTTTTGACACCAGTATCACGAATCCTGTGATCAGGAATATGGACAGAATGACAAGCGTACTCTGTACATTTTCGTTTGCTAATAATGAATAAATCTTTTTCATAGAAAAGTTTTTCAGTTAAAAAATAGGATTTGGATTCCACGACGACGTCGTGGGTAATAAATGCAGTTTTGAAAAAACTGACGGGTAGGATTGATGTAAACCTATATAATTAAAACGACCGTGTCAAGTGCAGGGGAATGGGTTTTTTATTGTACAGATGCCGGAAAATATTTTTAATAGGTGTATCGACGACTATTAGTAGCATTTACACTCTTTGTATTTGTCATTTCGAGCGCAGCGAGAAATCCCTGACTGCACACCCTCTAGAGATTCCTTGTTCGCTCGGAATGACAATCCGAGGGAGTTCTTCTAATACCTCTCAAAAGAATGGTAGAATAAAGCGCCGCTGATCAGGCTAAATTTACCTTTCGCTGCCCCGGCATTTCTTTAAGTAAATGCTCCATTAAATCAAGAGCATACACACAACCTTTTACATTCATTAGCCGATATAATCGGTTCTATAAGAAAAAAAAGTATACATGAAAACGGCATTGAACCTTCTCCTTCCGGTTATTTTGTTAGTTTCCTGCAGTAAGGGCGGCGACACCCGTGCGATGTCACCCGGCGGTGTGTCTATTACCGGCAAATGGAACGTGGATAGTGTAACCACTTATTTTTATAATGCCGCAGGGTTACTTGATAGCAGCGAAATTTCTTATCCTCTCTCGATACCGGGCATATACTATCCTCTATATTTTAAATTCAATAATGACTATAGTTGGTCGGAGGCATTGATTGTACGCGTGGATACCACTATTGTCTCAAAAGGCACTTACAGTTATACTTCAGACAGCACCTTTGATTTAATGTACCCGGATGCCGTCCCTTCCATGAAAGATGAACCATGCAAAATTGTTTCGTTGACCAACAGTTCATTCAGCTTCAGCAAGATGTTCCCAACTGTTTTCAACGGAACCGATTCCGGCTTCATTAAGCATGTCTTTAAGCTTTTGAAATAAGACATTAGAACAGGTCGAGGACAGCGGGAGATCCCTGACCATCAGCGATTCCTCGCTGCTCCCAGTAACTATCGGGACGAAACGACAAATCAAAAGGAGGTCGCTCCACTCTTGCTCACCAAAGCATAGGAGAGCCGACAATAGTTATTTCTTTCGTATTTCTTTGATCTCTTCGACAAAAAGATCGGTATAGGCCTTACTTGCTTTTTCAATCGTTTCAGGGTTTTCGACCTTGGTTTGCATCGACATTAATGTCTCATCTGTTTTCAAATCAAAAACCTTGGCTTCGACAAAATATTTTGATGTGGTTGTGTAGTAGCCAGGAGTCGACATCGTAGTGACAGCATAACCATAGTAGCCCCCAAAACCTCCATAGGCGCCGTATGGTGCAAATCCACCATACCCGGCATAGGCGCCATAAGCATAGGGTGTGTATGTCATGTCAGATGCGGGTGTATATTTTGTTTCTGACGTTGCATGTACCAGCGCGGTTGTCAAAACGGCTTCGCAGCCGAGGTCCTGTAATTTTTTTATGAAGACATCTCTAACCGGTGCCATGGCTTTGATCTCGACAGGCCCGACTACATCAAGGCTTTTATAAGTCTTCAGCCCTCTTTTTTGCGCAGCGTTGGCCAAATCCTTTTCTAAATTCGCTCTTACGTCGAGGTTGTCGGTAAATGCAATAATAAAGATACTTTTAAGTGGCTCCGGTGGAAGCTTCTCTTTATTGACCCACAGCGTTGTCGTCCTTATGGAAAAACCCGGTTTGCAGGAAATGATTGAAAAAAATAAGATGACGCTTCCTAAGACTGCAAAGAATTTTGGTTTGTTCATTTTGAATTATTAAGTGACAGTTTCAGAAACCTGGACATGGATTACCAGTTTCCTTTACAATAATAATGAATATTGATTCCGCGAACGGTTAAAGTTTGCCAGTTTATCGAAGAACCGGTCTTATTTTAGTCTCGTAGTGCAAAACTAAATTTGGAAAACCCTGCTATTTCTTTGTAACTTCTAAAGAGCTTTAATCCTGCATATTGAAACACACGACGTCCTTCCCGCCATTATCAATCACATTAAAAAAGGAGGTTTTATGATTGTACGACTAACTTATTTTGCTGTTTCGCCCGATAAGGTGGCAGCAATGAAGAAGTTTCACAACGACGAGGCAATGCCGGTTGTAAGATCACAAAAAGGAAATCTCGACTGCAGGTTGCTGGAACCGGTCAACAAGGATGACGATTACATCTCCATGACCACTTGGGATAACCGGGAAAACGCAGATGCTTATCAGAACGCAGGCGTTTACAAAAAACTAGTGGAAAGAGCAAGGCCATTATTTAAAAACGATTCCGTATTAAAAGTGTACAAGACTGAGGACATCCTGGAACATGCTTAGAAATTTTTTTTTACAATGCTATGCAAAGGGATCATTTGATCCCTTTGTTATTAAATGACAGGGCTAGCGGCGGCTTGCCATTGTTCCGATACACGAGCAAGTTTTTCTTGAACCATGAACCAACCAAACTGAAAACATCCTCCCTCCTATCCGAAAATTTCTTTACTTTATTGTTCTAAAAAGACAACCACATTTAACCAACGCCATATGATGAAAAAATTGAACTGCCTGATTGCGCTTATCTGCATTACATCGGTCCTACTCGCTCAACAAGTACAGGTAACACCTACTCCGGATCAAATAAAAGCAATGACACCTGGATGGAAAGGTGAACGCTTTGCTGACGGCCGGCCGAAAGCTTCAGACCGTTTTTTGGAACGATTGAAAAATATATCGCTTGAAGAAGCGTGGGGCTATCTGCGCAACAAAGGGTATCAAAACCAGTTTGAGGGCGAGTGGACGATCATTCGTCCTGATTCTGTTATGACGGGCCGCGTGGTAACAGCACAGTATATGCCAATGCGACCAGACTATGACAGCCTTATAAAGGCGAAAGGCAAAGGTGAAAAGCGCATCGGTAACACCAACTCATGGCCAATAGATGTATTACAAAATGGTGACGTATACGTTGCCGACAGCTATGGGAAAATTGTCGATGGTACATTGATCGGCGATAACCTGGGTAATGCTATTTATGCGCATTCGCACCGGGGCGTGATATTTTATGGCTCGGTACGCGACATTGAAGGACTCGAAGACATCAGCGGTTTCAACGGCTGGGTCAAGGGCTATGATCCTTCCTACATCCAACAAATGATGCTTGCAGGCATTAATCTTCCGATACGAATTGGACGCGCAACTGTGTTGCCGGGTGATGTTGTGCTGGCAAAAAAAGGAGGTGTAGTTTTTATCCCCGCGCAGTATCTTGAAGATCTTGTAATGAATTCAGAGTTTGTGGAGTTGCGGGATGCATTCGGCCACCAGCGTTTACGCGAAGGCAAATACACACCTGGACAGATCGACGCACAGTGGTCGGATGAGATAAAAAAAGATTTTTTGCAATGGGTCAATTCGCAGAAAAGCCTGCCGATGACAAAGGAGGAACTGGATGCGTTTATGAAGGAAAGAAACTGGTGAAGTCGTGAGACGTGAAACGTGAGTGAGGTGCCGTCCTTAAATATACCCCTCACGACTAACGACTCACACTCACGATTTACGACTCCCGACACACTCATTACTCATCACTGATCACTCATCAAATAATTTACTTAACCAAATCTTACAACCAAAATGACTCCCGCACAAAAAATACTAAGCAAGCTTGGCTTGAAAGAACCTGCCCTTGACTCCATTGAAGAAGATAAAAATTATGCAATTGAAAATACGCGGCGTTCTTTTTTAAAAAGATCTGCCTTAGGTGGAGTTGCACTGGGCGGTGCCTTTATGTTTTCACCCGTTGAAGAACTTGTGGCACAAAGCACGCATAAAATAAATCGCAATTCATCACCCTCTGATCTGAAGATAACGGATATGCGTTATTGCGTTACGACTGTTTTAGGGCGCACCGCTATTCTCCGGATCGATACAAATCAAGGCATTTATGGCCTGGGGGAAGTAAGAGACGGCGCCGATGAACGATACGCGCTTATGCTGAAGAGCAGGATCCTTGGCATGAATCCCTGCAATGTGGAGATGTTATTCAAGACCATACGACAATTTGGTGGGCAAAGCAGGCAGGCCGGTGGCGTCTGCGGTGTTGAGATGGCATTGTGGGATATAGTTGGTAAAGCATACAATGTACCTGCGTGGCAATTGTTAGGTGGCAGGTATCGTGATAAAATAAGATTGTATGCAGATACTCCGGAAGCTGGTTCACCCGACGAACAAAAAAAGTTGATGAACTACCGTCTCAACGACCAGGGCTATACATGGTTGAAAATGGATCTTGGTATTAATGAATTAAAAGGCAAACCGGGCTCATTGGTGAATGATAAATTCTGGCAAAACGACAAAGGTGACCTGCAGCAATGGGGCGACTTGAATGATCCGACATCGTATGGGAATACATTACATCCATTTACACAAATTCAAATAACAGATAAAGGTTTGGATGAACTGGCTCAACTTGTCGAGAATGTAAGGAGCATGTTGGGTTATGATATTCCGCTCTCTTCCGATCACTACGGCCATTTTGATGTAAACAACGGCATTCGTTTGGGTAAGCGATTGGAAAAATATCGCCTTGCGTGGCTGGAAGATGTGATCTCATGGGAATATACTGACCAATGGAAAATGTTATCGGATGCGTTAGAAACGCCGTGCCTTACCGGAGAAGATATTTATCTATTGAAATATTTTAAACCCCTTATAGATACGCACGCGGTGGATATCATTCATCCCGATCTTGCCACTTCGGGTGGTTTGCTTGAAACGAAAAGGATAGGTGATTATGCAGAAGAGCACGGCGTTGCGATGGCGATGCACCAGGCCGGGACACCCATTTCGTTTATGGCTGGTGTGCATTGCGCCGCAGCTACGCAGAACTTCCTGGCATTGGAACATCACTCCATCGATCTGCCCTGGTGGGAAAGTTTAGTGAAAACAACCGACGGGAGAAAATTAATAACAAAAGGCTTTGCGAATCTTCCTTTATCAGCCCCCGGTTTAGGTATTGAGTTAAATGATGAAGTGGTCAAACAACATTTGCATCCGTCAGACAAAACTTATTTTGAACCGACGCCGCAATGGAATGACAGGCGTTCGCATGACAGGATATTTAGTTAGAACCAAGCGGTAGAGGGAAGGCATGCCTTGTCTCTACGCTTGGGTTTAAGTCAAATTATTTTATTTAAACGAAGGGTTTTATCTTGAAATGAACAATTCAATTGCACCGAAACGCTGGTATCGTTTAATTCCCGTGGCTTTTATTACTTATAGTCTTGCCTATCTCGACCGTGCAAATTTTGGTTTTGCGGCTGCGGGTGAAATGGCAAAGGACCTTCATATCACTGCTGCCACTTCTTCTTTATTGGGTTCACTTTTTTTCCTTGGATATTTTTTCTTCCAAATTCCGGGAGCACATTATGCGGCAAATAAAAGTGCAAAGAAGCTCATTTTCTGGTCGCTCATATTATGGGGCGGATTGGCAGCCGCAACAGGTTTGGTCAGCAACATCTCACTATTAATGATCATCCGGTTTATGCTTGGCGTTGTGGAAAGTGCGGTCATGCCTGCAATGATCATTTTATTGAGCAGGTGGTTTACGAAACAGGAGCGTTCGAGAGCTAATACATTTCTAATTCTCGGTAACCCTGTTACTATTTTATGGATGTCGATCGTATCAGGCTACCTGGTGAATGCGGCCGGCTGGCGATGGATGTTTATCTGGGAAGGTTTGCCTGCGATCATCTGGGCTTTTTTCTGGTGGAGGCTGGTGAGTGATAAACCCGCTAATGCAAAATGGTTAACACAAGAGGAAATACAATCCCTCGAAACAGTTTTACAGAAAGAACAACAATCAATAAAGCCTGTAAAGAATTACGCTGCGGCATTCCAATCAAGAGTCGTGATATTCCTATGCCTGCAGTACGCTTTGTGGAGCATTGGTGTATATGGTTTTGTAATATGGCTGCCCTCCATCATAAAAGCCGCACCGCAAATGAGCATCATAAAAACAGGATGGTTATCCGCATTGCCTTATGCTTTTGCTATCATTGGTATGATCACCGCTTCCTATTTTTCCGACAAAACACTGAACCGGAAAATATTTGTATGGCCATTTTTACTGATCGCATCACTTGCTTTTTATGGTTCCTATTTGATTGGCACAAGTAATTTCTGGCTATCGTTTACATTACTTGTCATTGCAGGAACAGCAATGTATGCACCATACGGTCCCTTCTTTGCTATACTAACGGAAATATTGCCGGCCAATGTCACTGCCGGAGCAATTGCATTGATTAATAGTTTTGGGGCCCTGGGTTCTTTTGCCGGCTCTTATCTTGTCGGTTATTTGAACGGAACTACCGGTGGCTTTGGCGCTTCGTATGTTTTTATGGCAGGCTCGTTGTTGCTTTCTGCTGTCATTACTATGATTGCAGTGAAAAATGTGAAAAGTGAGACGTGAGTCGTCAATCGTGAGACGTGAGTCGTGAGTCGTCAATCGTGAGTCGTGAGATGTGAATTGTGAGTCTGGTAGTACCTTTATAATTCACTATAATAGTGGCCACTGACCACTGACCTTGACCAACTAGCAACCAGCAACGAGCAAAACAACTTTCATGAAACCCATTCTTTTCATACTCCTTTTACTAGCTACGTCGATCATCTCTGCGCAAAACAGGAAAGCAGAACGTTTGCAGATTGCAAACGAGATAGAAAACTCCATCCAGCATGAAATGCTCAATAAATGGTATCCGCAAAACATGGACACTTTAAATGGCGGATTCCTCACGAGCTATACTTATGACTTCAAACCAACCAGGGACCAGGACAAATTTATTGTGACACAGGCAAGGCATACATGGTCAACATCAAAAGCTTCGATGCGATATCCTGCCGTCGTTTATTATAAAGTGCTCGCTCAAAATGGTTATCGGTTTTTACACGATGTAATGTGGGATAAAAAATATGGTGGTTTTTATACGATGGTCGGCAGAAAAGGAAACGTGATTGATTCAACAAAGAATGCTTACGGAAATGCATTTGGGATCTACGCACTTGCGGCGTATTGTAAATTAGCCAACGATCCTGATGCACTCAGTTTTGCACAGGAAGCATTTATGTGGCTGGAAAAACATAGTCATGATCCTGTGCATAAAGGTTATTACCAGCATATGCAGCGGAACGGCACGCCTATGCAAAGAACGGCAACGACGCCGGGCACTGCTGAAACCGGATACAAGGACCAGAACAGTTCCATTCATTTGCTCGAAGCATTTACAGAGCTATACGCCGTGTGGCCAAACGACCTGCTGCGTGAGCGTCTATCTGAAATGCTATTGCTCATCCGCGACACAATGATCGGCAACAAGGGTTATCTCACGCTCTTCTTTCAGCCAGACTGGACACCGGTATCGATACGCGATTCTTCTGATGAATATATCATGGCGCATCACGGTTTGGATTACGTTTCTTTCGGGCACAATGTTGAAACGAGTTACCTGCTGCTTGAGGCTTCGCATACTTTGGACATCCAAAATGACACAGCCACCTTGCGCATCGCAAAACAAATGGTGGATCATGCATTGCAAAACGCCTGGGACAGTAAAACCGGTGGTTTTTATGATGCCGGATATTATTTTAGAAACAAGACTGGCCTTACCATTATCAGCAAAGAAAAGAACTGGTGGTCGCAGGCTGAAGCGATGAATTCATTGCTCCTGATGAGTGATCTTTTCCCGAATGATGAAATGAAGTATTACGATAAATTCAAGCAGCAGTGGAAATATATTCAAACATATATGATCGATCATATCAACGGCGATTGGTATGCTAATGGTACCGATATCGATCCGAAAATTAAAACTGCATTAAAAGGACATATTTGGAAAGGGAATTATCACCAGTTCCGCGCAATGATGAATTGTGTGGATAGGTTGAGGCGGAAAGAGTAATTTTTGCTTACTCTGATTACTTCTTTTCCTGATAGAAAAAGTAACAAACCTGCCCGCCGAAGTTTAACGTAGGCGGGAAAATCAAGGCAAATTTCTTATTCCAACTTTTTCTTTGAAGAACGGCGTTATTAATTTCTTTGTCTTGAAATAAAGAAAGTAACCAAAGAAAAATTCAAGGCAAATCCAATTGCTCCAGACTGCGACTTGCACGGGATCCAGGTACCTTCCCGCCGGATGTTGCTCACTTCAGCTATGAAAGTTACCACGGGCGATACAGCCTCACTTTGTAAATACTGCGGGCGCTGCATTTTTCGCTGAAATTTTTTAGTTGACTCCTGCTAAGCACGGCGAAAAATGGGGCGCCGGGACATTCCTGCGGGCTCGTCCGGGATCTTCCACACAAACCTATAGCAAATTTATCTTGAGCACCATTCGATTCCTGCCAGCGTCTTTCCCGGTTGTTCGTTTACGATAACCTGCTGTTTGTTGATAACAACATTTTGCGTATTCGTTTATGAAATATTCTTGTGAAAAGATCTGCCACAGGTCTTCAAAATTTAAATGTGAATTAAAAAAAAATGTCTATTATGAAACTGCTCATTTTTTCGATCACCATCATTCTTTCCACGATGCTGTTTTGTGGATGCTAACCGGGGTACCCGAAGCTTGAAGAACAAACAGTGGGAGAGTAGCTGCTCACGTGAACGGGGATGCTTGTGCTATTCCCGTTCTTCGTACATAATCAAGATCGTGCAAAGGAAATTGATTTAAGCAAAAAATAAACTAATGAAAAAGATCATACAATTCGGAGAAAATATTGAAGGGTATAATTTCCCTGTTCTGAATGAAAGAGAAATACGTGCGGCTGCGGGAATCTTTTTTTTAGCAACTTTTATCTCCGCTATGTTTGTCGAGTTCAGAAACAATTTTTTGCCGATCAAGTATGTCCTGACTGTTTTCCTTACTGATTTTATCCTTCGCGTTTTCATTAATCCTAAGTTT
>DASYSW010000497.1:0-3319 GCA_036002905.1 Chitinophagaceae bacterium | reverse complement strand
CGGTTTTCAATGCATCCTCGCGGCTGATCGAACCTTTTATTTCATCCTCTCTCAGGACATTTGTTTCATCAGTCATGTGCAACAATGGCTCGACCCCTGTAGTATCAAGTTCATTCAGCTTTTCCACAAAAGTGATCATTTTTTGAAGATCCTTCTTTATTTCTTCTTTTTCGGAGGCTCCGAATTTAAGTCTCGCCAAATGAGCCAGTTTATCAACCAATGCATCGTTTACTTCCATCGGGCAAATATAGTTCTTAGTCGCCAGTCTGGAGTTAAGAGATGCTGCCAGAAACAACTGGCTCAGTTAAACCCTCAGGGGCTTCCACTCTCTGAACTGCGAACTATCCTTATCTTCGCCGACTTATGGAAAAGAAGAAACAGATAGTGATGAGTGGTATAAGGCCCACTGGTTTTCTTCACCTCGGGAATTATTTCGGAGCAGTTCGCAATTATGTTCGCATGCAGGAGGAATACGACTGCTATTTCATGGTTGCAGATCTGCATTCTTTAACGACTCACCCCGATACAAGTGACCTGAGGGCAAATGTTCACCGCGTGCTTGCAGAGAATATCGCTAGTGGTCTCGATCCCGATAAAGTGGCATTGTACTGCCAAAGCCATCTCCATGAGACCTGTGAACTTTATCTCTATTTAAACATGCTTGCTTATAAAGGAGAACTTGAAAAAACTGCTACATTCAAAGAAAAGGTGAGGCTGCAACCTGATAATGCCAACGTAGGATTATTGACGTATCCTGTTTTACAAACAGCAGATATTGTGATTCACCGCGCTTTATACGTACCGGTGGGGAAGGACCAGGAGCAACATTTAGAAATGGCAAGGAATTTTGTGAAGCGTTTCAATCATCGATATGGCGAAGTTTTTCCGGAACCGGTTGCTTTCAATTTTGGCGAAAAACTTGCGAAGGTGCCGAGTCTCGATGGCGCAGGTAAAATGAGTAAGAGTGAAAATCAGTTTGCCACTCTGTATTTAAATGATGATGACGACCTGATCCGCAAGAAGGTAATGAGAGCAAAAACAGACAATGGTCCCACGCAGATGAAGTCCGCAAAGCCTGACTATATCGAAAACCTTTTTCTATTGATGAAGCTGGTGGGCGATGAAGATACTCTTAAGAAGTTTGATGAAGATTTTAATAATTGCACCATTCGCTATGGCGACATGAAAAAGCAATTGGCTGAGGATATGGTGCGATTTATCTCACCTATCCGTGAAAAGACAAATTCTATTCTTTCAAATGAGAAGTATTTGAAAGAAGTAATGGAAAAGGGTGCCGAAAAAGCAAGGGTAAGTGGCAATGCCACCATGAAACTTGTAAGAGAAGCTATGAGATTCAATTATTTTTAAGTTGAATATTGTATATTGTTAATTGCTGATGATTCCAATATCTTTAAATTGAGAATCGTTTGAAGAAGCTGCCCCAGGAGAAAAATTGAAACCTGATTAGTAGAAATGGCTAAAACAAAAAAACCAAAGCACATTGCAGTTGCCGGGAATATTGGTGCCGGCAAGACTACGCTAACTGAATTATTGAGTAAACATTATAAATGGATCCCTCATTTTGAAGACGTTGATCATAACCCGTACCTGATGGATTTCTATGAGGACATGCCACGGTGGAGTTTTAACCTCCAGATATATTTTCTGAACAGCCGCCTTCAACAATTGGTAGAAATACAGAAGGGCACCGAAACCGTCATACAGGACCGAACTATTTATGAAGATGCTAACATTTTTGCACCGAACTTGCATGAGATGGGGTTGATGAGCAAAAGAGATTTTGATAACTACTATCTTTTTTTTCAAACCCTGAAAGGCATGATACAGCCGCCAGATCTTTTGATTTATTTAAAAGCATCAGTGCCGACCCTGGTGGGTCAGATCCAAAAAAGGGGAAGAGAATATGAAGAAAACATCCGGCTGGATTACCTGAAGAGGCTTAATGAATTCTACAATAAGTGGATAGAGAATTATAAGGAAGGATCATTGTTGGTCATCGACGTCGATAAAAATAAATTCCCCGAAAACGAAGAACATCTTGGAGAGATCATCAGGAGAGTTGACAGTGAGTTATACGGATTATTTTAAGATGTATGAAAACATATTTTCTAATTAGTTTGATGTTTATCACCTCTTCGGTGATGGCCCAACGACTGAGGGATTCATTGTTTGCAGGCAAACTCAAGGTAGATACCGGTAAAACATTTGTTTCAAAAGACACGGGCCATTATGTAGCCCCAAAAGTTTATGACGCAGGTACGTCCTCCTCAGTAGCGCCTGCAACAACGAGCTCTGCCAATCTTAAGAAAGATGAGATAGTCAAGCCAGATGCATCGATGCCCGATTCGCTGAATAAAACATTTTATCAGAAGCAAAAATTATGGAAACGTTTTATTGATGTAAATACTCCCATTATAGCACAGCAGGCAGACGATACAAAAAAGGTAAAAAAAGGTGAGTACTCAGTTGAAGTAGAATACGAGATTGGTTTGAACGGAAGAGTAACAACGACGGGAGTTACCTGTACGCCTCCCAATGATTTTTTAACTGAACAGGTGACTGAGCTCATGAAAAGAGCGCCCGTTTTAGCTCCGCCAATTTATAGCGATGGTCAAGCGCACAAGCTGAGCGCAAAGCAGACTTTGACTATTGTTAAGAAATGACAATTTGATGTTGGGGGTCAAACTCTAATCGTAGAACCGTAGTTTGCATATTCATCCAGGTCGTCAAGTTCATCTTTGATCTTTTCCAGCCACTCTACTTGCTGTTGTTTATTGCGACTAAAATCAGTTTCCTTGTCATATTTGTTCTGGTATTCTTCTTTTTCGTCCATTACCCTTTTATAGATCTTGCCGACATCTTCCTGGTAGTTGCGCGGGTTAAACTTATAAGATTTTAATTCTTTTGCCAGCTTACGGGCAAACAATTCAGTAATATCGAAATGCCCCTGTTCGTGTTGAAGGATGTACTCCGTTTTATGCCTGCCCCACGACGTGGTCTTTGAGAAACGACAGGTTATTGTATAAGTAAGAGAGTTGTTCTTTAAGTGGTATTCAACGCCAAGAGCCGTGCTGGTGATCGCAGCCGCATCCGACGTTAAGGACGGTTTGGCCAGGTAATCATCCCACGTCAATCTTTTCACGGCTGACCACTCAATGAATTGTCCATTTTGTGCTACCGTTAATAGTGGCGACAAGAGAAAAACAGCAACTATTATTTTTGAAATCGACCTCATTGCATTAATGTCAACGGCAAATTGAAATAAATTATTTTAAAATCAATAGAGGGATAGGTTAAA
>DASYSW010000496.1:0-11954 GCA_036002905.1 Chitinophagaceae bacterium | reverse complement strand
GGAGCGAGGTCAGTTACAGTTCTTTTTCATATTTGCAGCATGCATGTTGCCTATGATCCTTTTTTTCATGCAATGGATGACAAAGACATGGAAGGATCAATCCAAAGCTGATTTCAAAAACAGCTTACGGATGAATTTGCTGGCCTCCGGTTGCACGACACTTTGTTTTTTGATTTTGATAATTTTGAAAGGCTTTGAGTAAGATTATTTCTATAGGGTTAGCTTTACCACCTTATAAGCACAGACAGGATGATATCTTAGAATTCATGCAGTTGGTGTATGCGATGAACAGTGTCGAGAACCGCAAATTGAAATACTTATATCATCACAGCGGTATTGACTATCGCTACTCTGTTATCCCTGATTATAGTCGCGAAGTAAATGGCTGGGAATTTTATCCGCAAGCCGAGAACCTGGAACCCTTCCCTTCACTTGAACAACGTATTTCCCTGTTTAATAAAACTGCCGGACCTCTTTCCGTGAATGCGATACAAGAGTGCATCAACGGCGTCATCAGTGACCATGAAATAACTCATCTCATTACCGTTAGTTGTACGGGCATGAGTGCACCGGGACTGGATCTGCAGGTGATGGAGCTGCTGGACCTCCCTAAAAATATTTATCGTACGTCCGTAAATTTTATGGGTTGCTATGCAGCCATTCACGGACTGAAAATAGCAGATGCAATTTGCAACTCAGAACGAAATGCAAAAGTGATGATCGTTTGCACGGAGCTTTGCACGCTTCATTTTCAGAAGGAGCCGACGATTGATAGTATTGCCTCGTCTTTATTATTCGGCGACGGGGCTGCTGCGGTGCTCGTCACTGGCGATGAACACAATAAAAAAGGTTTAAGGCTCGACCAATTCTATTCCGAAGTGATCACAAAAGGAAAGAAGGATATGGCATGGGAATTATCATCGTCCGGCTTTTTGATGACCCTGAGTGGGTTTGTTCCCGAGTTGCTTGAGGAAGATTTCAACCCGCTTGTCACAAGAGCATTGGAAAAAGAAGGGATAGACAGGGGTGAGATCGCCCGCTGGTGTATACACCCCGGAGGCAGAAGAATACTTGATGCGATTCATCGGAGCCTGTCATTCACAAACGGCGACTTGAAGTATTCTTATGAAACGCTGCGGGAAGTTGGAAATCTTTCATCAGCGACTATATTGTTCGTGCTGAAAAAAATCATGGACTCCGGTTTGACGAAAGGCCAAAGGGTTTTTGGCGCAGCATTTGGGCCGGGTCTTACCATGGAGACATTTGTAGCCCATGCTGATTAGATTTTTTTTGTAGGCAGCTTGTGTAATCCTTTTAAACTTTCGTTGTGTCACTCCCTTGTACACCTCGTCCGCTATTCCGCTATAAAAAATAAAGGATCAAATTCAATGGACTTCTCGGTACGATCATATAAAAAAGAATTGTTGGACAGGGATGATATCCCTTTTGCGGATATTAAGCAAAACATGCGGGAACTTGATTTCATCAATGCAAAGCTTGGGGGGCATAAGATTACACTCGAAGGATTAAAAACTATGATGAGAAGGATGAAGAAAGTATCAAACGGAAAAAGGGAACAACTTTCAATTCTGGAGATCGGCTGTGGCGGGGGTGATAATCTGAGGGTGATAAGAAATTATTGCAAAAAGAAAAATATTGCGGTGCAGTTGGCCGGGGTTGATATCAATCCTCATTGCATTGAATTTGCACGCTCGAGAAAAGAGAATGAAGGGATTGAATTTATGAGCGCTGATTATAAATTGACAAATCCTTTTCCAAAGCCCGATATTATCTTTAATTCTTTATTCTGTCATCATTTTAACGATAAAGAGATGATGGATATTCTTGTATGGATGAAGGAGCATTCACGTGCGGGATTCTTTATTAACGACCTCCATCGCCATCCATTTGCATACTATTCGATAAAATGGCTGACGGGCCTGTTTTCAAAAAGTTATTTAGTAAAAAATGACGCACCGCTAAGCGTATTGCGTGGATTTAAGAAGGGAGAATTAGAAGCGTTCAATGCTAAATGCTCAATACTCAATGTTCAATTACAATGGAAATGGGCATTTAGATGGTTGTTAATCTCATTCAATGAATGAAAGTTTCGAAAATAGTGAACTGCAAAGCTCCCCGTTTAGGGGGCGGGGAGGGTATGATGTTGCTATTGCAGGTGGCGGTCTTGCAGGTCTTGCATTAAGTATCCAGTGCGCGCACGCGGGGTACAGAACTATTTTGTTTGAAAAAGAAAAATATCCCTTTCATAAAGTTTGTGGAGAATATATCAGCGTTGAGAGTTGGAACTTCTTAGAGGAACTCGGTGTTCCGCTTAGTCAAATGAACTTGCCGATCATACGAAGGTTACTGGTTACCGCGCCCAATGGAAAGGAGCTCAGGCAGAATCTTCCACTGGGTGGCTTTGGGATAAGCAGGTATAAACTTGACGCTATGCTGGCAGAAATAGCGAAACAAAATGGGGTGGAACTGATCGAAGGCACAAAAGTGGAGGACATAAAGTTCGAGGATGAAATATTCACTATGCAGGCTGCTAGCGGTAATTGCCAGGCGAAAATTGCAACGGGAGCCTTTGGAAAGAGAACCAACTTCGACGTAAAATGGAAACGCAAATTTGTTTTGCAAAAGCACAACAAGCTGAACAACTACATCGGTGTAAAGTACCATGTTAAAACCAACTGGCCGGAAGACCTGATTGCCCTGCATAATTTTGACCACGGCTACTGCGGCATCTCAAAAATCGAAGGAAATAAATATTGTCTTTGCTACCTGACCACTGCAAAAAACCTTGAGCTGTGCGGTAATTCCATTCCTCAAATGGAAAAGCAGGTCCTTTGTCGCAATCGTCACCTGAAACTAATTTTTGAAAATACTGAAACGATATCACAATCACCCGTTACCATTTCGCAGATCAGTTTTGAAAAAAAGGAACAGGTATATAACCACGTCTTACTGCTCGGTGATGCGGCAGGCATGATCGCTCCTCTTTGCGGAAATGGCATGAGTATGGCGCTGCATGGTAGTAAAATTGCATTTGAGCAGATCCACCTTTTTCTTCAAAATAAGATCCCGCGATGGCAGATGGAACAACAGTATGTGAATACCTGGAAAGGACAGTTCTCGGGGAGATTGAGAACGGGAAGAATGGTTCAGCGTTTCTTTGGCAGCGTCCTTTTATCCGATCTTCTCATTTCGGTATTAAAGCCCTTTCCTTCGATCACTGATAAACTGATCAGGGAGACGCATGGACAACCATTTTAATAAACTTTCAAAAAGTTTTGAAAATTCGAAAACATTGTGTTAGCTTAGCTCTATGAAACTGACAGAAGCCAAACAACAGTTCATCAGCAGCTGGGGCGCCTTTGGCACTCATTGGGGTATTAACCGGACGATGGCCCAGATACACGCACTTTTATTGGTTAGCCCTGATCCGATGACGCAGGACGATATTATGGAAGAGCTCAATATCAGCCGTGGTAATACAAATATGAATATCCGTGAGCTTATCAATTGGGGACTTGTCGAAAGAGTGATCTTGCCAGGTGAACGAAAGGAATTTTTTTCAGCCGAAAAGGATATATGGAAGGTGATGAAACAAATCGTAAAGGAAAGGAAAAAACGTGAACTGGACCCGATGCTGAAATTGCTCGATCAACTGGAGGAGGTTGAAGGTGACAAGAGAGATAAGAACATCAAAACTTTTGTAGAGACAGTAAGTGGTATCAAACGCCTGGGCAAGCAAGCTGATAAAACACTTGACGTCATGATCAGGGCTGAAGAGAACTGGTTTGTCGGCAGCCTTGTAAAGTTTTTTAAATAGCGAATGCAGGAGAGGAAAAGAGACCATACAAGACTCGAGACATTTAACTGAAGCATGAAATACGCCTTGTATTTCTTGTATGACTTGTATGGTTAGACGTAAGTTGCCAAAGTTTCAATTGAGAAGTGATGATCCCGTAGGTGGGATTTTATTTGAAAATATTGTTTCAATACTTTCTGAAAGTTTAAAAACTATTGATATGTATGCCGACAGGATCTTGTTGTATGATGATTATTGCCCCTTGTGCAGCTGGTACTCCAACCTGTTCGTGAAATTTGGTTTGCTCAGTGCTGAAAATAGAATACCCTTTTCAAAAGCCGACATCGAAATTCTTACCTCAATCGACATTGAAAAGGGGAGGGATGAAATCCCATTTTTCGACGGGCAAACAAGAGTAACCTTGTACGGAATTGACACCCTGCTCGAGATACTTGGACAAAAGGCCCCATTCATTAAATCCATCGGGAATGTCGCTCCTGTAAAATGGTTTCTTCAAAGACTATACAGGCTTATTTCATATAACCGGAGAGTGATTGTTGCCAGAAAATGCGGAACCGGCCGCTTTGACTGCAGCCCCGCTTTTAATGTTTTCTACAGAACACTGTTTATGACGATTTGCCTTCTCTTTAATTCAACAATGTTATGGCCCCTTCACACCTGCGTTTTTAGCCATCTGGCTGTTTATCATTTGACATTTCCTCAGCTAGAGGCAGCACATTTGAGTTTTGTGAGTATTAATTGTTTCATGGCTGCTTTTTTGAGAAGGAGGCAGTCTATTGAATATCTGGGCCAGGTAAATATGCTGGCCCTTATTGCAATCCTGTTGTTGACGCCAATAATAATTGCAGGCAGCCTCATGGTAATGAATCAATCCATTATTTTTTTCTTTCTACTTTTCCTGACCGCCTTTATTATTAAGGAGTATTTCCGGCGGATGAAGTATGCGAATATCCATTTAAGGGAAATTATCGCTGCGAATTTCATTTGCCTGGCGGCTTTTCTTGTTTATGTATTCTATTAAACAAATTTTTATGAAACACAAAAAGATCATTCTTGCAGGTGGAACAGGTTTTATTGGCCAGGGATTGATAAAATACTTTGGAAAAGACAATGAGATGATCGTCTTAGGCCGTCAATCGGAGGATGATCATAAAAATTTATTTTCAGGGAACTTGATTTCTGAACGAGATGGCTTTAGTGTCCGGTATGTCAAGTGGGACGCGAAAACTATTGAAGAGAGCTGGGCAAAGGAAATTGATGGAGCAGACCTTGTGATCAATCTGGCGGGCAAGTCAGTTAATTGCAGATATCATAAAAAACAAAAACAACAAATATTTGATAGCAGGACAAATTCAACAAAGGCGATCGGAAAAGCCATCAGGGACGCCGGTGATCCGCCTAAAGTTTGGATCAATGCAGCATCGGCAACTATATATAGAAATACCCACGATAAACCCAACGGTGAAGCTACGGGTGTTATTAGCGACTGCAAGAAAGATAATATGCCTTATAATCTTATTGACCAGCTTCGTTACCAAAAAAACAAACTTGTCGCCCGTTTTGTTCATGGGAAAGACTCCATTGCCTATAAAGAACTCGATCTTGATTTTTCTGTCCAGGTTTGCAAGCTTTGGGAGAAAACTTTCTTTGAAGAAAATACCCCGCTAACAAGAAAGGTCGCTTTGCGTACTGCAATAACCTTAGGAGCGGGAGGAGTCATTGCGCCATACCTTAACCTTTGCAAATTTGGTTTGGGTGGCAAACACGGTAACGGAAGACAAATGTTCAGCTGGGTCCATATCGAAGATGTGGCACGAATGATCGAATGGATCTTCGGACATGAAAAAGCTGAAGGAATTTACAACTGTGTGGCGCCAAACGTAGTCTCTAATGTTTCGTTGATGAAAAACCTACGACAAAGAACCGGTAATAAATTTGGTCTTCCATCACCTCCCTTTTTGCTCGAAGCGGGTGCTTTTCTGATAGGTACTGAGACGGAGTTAATTTTAAAAAGCCGCTGGGTGTTGCCAACAAGAGCCTTGAGCGAAGGGTTTGAGTTCAAATACAAATCTCTTGATGATGCTTTAACGAACATTATTCCCACCTTGCCCCGCAAGCAATATCATTTGTTTTGAGCTGGCCAGTTTATTGGATAGTTTTACACTATGAATAAAAAGAAAAAGACCCTGGTTCTTGGTGCCTCGGAAAATCCTTCACGATACAGTCACCTGGCTTTACAGCGCTTGCAATCACATCAGCATCCTGTGGTAGCTATTGGAAAACACAAAGGAATGGTGGGCGATGTGGTCATCGAAACGGAAAAGAAGGGATGGAAAGATGTTGACACAGTTACTCTTTATCTCAACCCGACAAATCAAAAGGAATACTATAACTACCTTCTTTCTTTAAAGCCTCAAAGGATCATTTTTAATCCCGGCGCCGAAAATGAGGAATTGGCTGAGCTCGCAACCCAAAAAGGTATCCAACCCATCGAAGCATGCACACTTGTAATGCTCGCGACCAATCAATATTAACGTCATTCTCGTAAAAAGTTAGCCAGCAAATAGAAAATTCACGAAACTAATCCCAGTGTTAATACTTGATATTGCATTTTTTTGAAATAAAAACTTGCAGGCCAAAAACTTAATCTCAATTTTTGTTTCACCCGTACTTCAATCGCAGTGAAATTTTTCTACTGCAGCCTAAATTCCGATTAAGATCCTAAATCCTGATTAATGAAAAACCTAAAGCTAGCCGCATTCTTTGCAGGCATCACTTTTTGCAGCGTTTGCTCATTTGCACAGAATGTTCAAAAAAGGTCGGCGACCGTCAATGAACCTGACTACAACAAGCCAAAGCTTTTTGGTGACCTTCCCGATCGTATCAATTTTGATCCAGGCACTCTCTCAACTCTACTGAACAAAGAAGTTGGTCAATCCATAAGCTTAACGGTCATCCCCCAGTTTATTATTTCAGGCCAGGTGGTTTCTAAGGCGAGTGATCAAAACTCAACGAGCGTGGTGCTGAGATTGACCAATCGCCCCGGCGCGAGACTGATTTTTACAAAACTGACCGAACAAAACAGTTTGGTTAAATATATAGGACGAATTATAAGCTTGAAGCATGGAGATAGCTATGAGATCCTTTCCGAGAACAACCAATATTATTTTAAAAAGAAAGGAATTTATGACCTGGTGGCTGAATAGAACTGCCCGTTTTTATCCGTACCCTCAATACTAAATTATCCTGTCGTGAAAAACCAGCTACAGTTATCTCTCATGCTTCTATCTTTCTGTCTGATTAGTTTGTCTTCCAGGACGCAGGTGCCGATCTATGATAGTTATCCCGCTGTGGCTCCTGTTATCTTTCTTGATTTTGATGGCCATACTGTATCTGGAACAGGCTGGAATTTTGATGGACCAATTTATTGTGGTGGCTCTGGTCTTAGCTCAACCCAAATTACCGAGGTTTTTAACCGTGTAGCTGAAGATTATCGCCCGTTTACGATCAATGTTACGACAGACTCAACAAGATATCTAAATGCTCCTCCTAATCAACGCACGCGGGTGGTTATCACCGTTACATCCGACTGGTATGGTTCTTCAGGTGGCGTTTCTTTTATCAATTCATTCACCTGGGGTGATAATACACCGTGTTTTGTGTTTTCTGCACTGCTTGGCTATAAACCAAAAAGTATTGCAGAAGCAGCATCGCATGAAGCAGGACATACACTCGGATTGAGACATCAAAGTACATATGACACCAATTGCGTAAAGATCTCGGATTATAATACAGGTGCGGGAACAGGAGAATTGAGTTGGGCGCCTATCATGGGAGAAGGCTACTCGAGAAATCTGACAACATGGTACAATGGTCCAAGCGATCTTGGCTGTGCGGAATTTCAAAATGACCTCGATGTAATTACAAGTTCGATGAATGGTATTGTTTACCGGTCGGATTATCAGCCTACCTCTTTTAATTCGGCTCCTCTCCAGACATTTACAAACAACCAATTTACAGCAAGCAGCATTATCGTAAGAAATACTGACGAGGATATGTTTAAGTTTTCATTATCGTCGCTGCACTCATTTCAACTAAGTGCAATTCCATTTAATGTAGGCGCCGCAAACGCGGGGGCCAATCTTGATCTGAAGGTTAGTTTGTACAACAGTTTGGAACACTTGTTAAACACGTACACTTCAAGCTCCACGTTAAGTGTAGCTGTCGACACTATCCTCGCGCCAGGAGCTTATTACTTCAAAGTACAGGGCGTCGGAAATAATTACGCCCCTGATTATGCAATTCTTGGTTCCTACTCTGTGCAGGGTACAATAATAGAGCCGGTGGCTCTGCGCAAACTAGCCCTTGCAGTAGCATCTGAAAAAGGGAAAAGGCTCTTGACCTGGACCATAGCAACTCAGGATTCGATTGCTGAACAATCCCTCGAAGTATCTACGGATGGTCAAAACTTTAGACCTTTGGCGAGACTTTTTAACGCGGACCGCTCCTATTCTTATACACCCACAAACCTGGATAGTGTTTTTTATCGCTTGCGCGTAACGTTCAACAACCACAGCAATCACTATTCAAACCTTGTAGAGATCAGGGAAACAGGTCTTAACTCTAGGCCAAGACTTATAAATAGTCTGGTAGTAAATGGCATTATTTCAGTAACGAGTCCTTCGGTTTTTGGCTATGTAATATTCGATATGAATGGAAAAATATTGAAGAAGGGAAAACTTTCGAACGGCATGAACGCTATTTCAGCGGCCGGTATGATCAATGGGATGTATATCATCCGTTTTTCCAATGGAATTAACCAATGGACCGAAAAATTAGCTAAACAATAAGGTTTTTTACTTGTCATAACATAACATTAATCCGTACTCTATTTGTTTATACAGGGTTTTTCTATAACTTAGAAAAACCTATTTTTTTATGAAATGGAGAAAATTTAATGGCGACCCGATTGAATTACCCATTTATCAAGCCGTTGAAAACGCTATCAAACGAGAAACAGCAAAAGGGTTTAGATTAAAGGTCTGCATCGGTACCGACTCCCAGGTAAAAGGCCAGGACACTGAGTTTGCCACAGTTATTGTTTTTCTGCGTGAAGGTCATGGTGGCTTTATGTTCATTCACAATGAAAAGACCAGGCAGAAATTTACGATCAAAGAAAGAATGTTGCTGGAAGTAGCAAAGAGTATTGAGATTGCGTATGAATTATGTAACCTGTTTACCCTCTACAATGTAGAGATGGAAGTACATGCTGACATTAACACGAATCCTCATTTCAAAAGCAATGATGCTTTGAAAGAAGCGATGGGATATATCTTGGGAATGGGCTTTGCATTCAAGGCCAAACCTGAAGCCTTTGCCAGCAGTAGCTGTGCCAACAAGATCGTTAACTGAGTCAACCACCTGATCTAATCCGGTACCAGTGGTGCAGCGGAAACGTCTCTCCTTATTTGGCGATATCTGAAGATTTCGGTGCCGTCGGAACTTTTGTCTTTGCCTCAGGCATAACAACCGGGAAGTTTTTTATTGCAGTACGACCCCCGTTATAAAGCTGTTCAATTTTTTTAGTTTCTTTTTCAGCGAGAGAGAAGATGACGAAGACCATAACAAATAGCACAATGACAATATTCTTTTCGGTTAGAATTCCTCTCATAGTTAAGAATTAGTGGATTAATGAGCGCAATATAATTTGCAAATGGTTGGCTGTGCCCGCCCGTTAATCCACCGGTTTTTCACATGTTCATATCATGTTGATATAATTTAGTATCTCATCTCGTCCTTCTTTCGTAAATGCAGAGGATATAAAAAAGGGAGGGGACTCTTCCCAGTCTTTTTCCAGTGATTGCATGAATAAATTGGTATTTCTTTCAGTAGCCTTTGGTTTGTTTTTATCAGATTTTGTAAAAACAAGAGCAAATGATTTTCTCCATTCACCCAGCTTATTTATAAAATCCAGGTCAATTTTTTGAGGAGGATGCCGGCTGTCGATAAGAACAAAAAGGTGAACAAGGTTTTCTCTTTTTCGAATATAATTTTCGATCATTTGCTCCCACCTGCGGCGGCTACGTTGCGATACTTTTGCAAACCCGTAACCCGGAAGATCGACCAGGTACCAGTGTTTTTCCTTTCCGCCAGAAATGCTTTTTATGTCAAAATGATTTATTAGTTGCGTCTTACCGGGCGTTGCGGAAATCTTTGCCAGTTTGCTGTTATTGCAGAGCATATTGATGAGCGAAGACTTGCCCACATTGCTTCTTCCTATAAATGCAAATTCCGGCCTGTCTGGTTTTGGACATTTATCGAATGAAGGACTGCTGGTTAAATATTTTGCTTCTTTTATTTCCATGTATTCACGCACAACTTGTCCCGACTTGTCGGGAGGCGCAAAGATGCGCAAAGAGTTTGAATCGGGGCCTGGTCATAAGGATTATTGTAGCTGAAGTGTGCGACGCAAGGAACCATGACAGGGTGTTGAAGCTGGTAACAAAAAATCTCTCCCCACTGGCCATTGACCACTCACCACTCACCTTCATACCCTACCTTCGCAGCCCATGACAACGGGTTTACCGCACGATGATATTACGCCGTTCGATGATCCTGGCAAATCGAAAAAGGAGCAAATGGCGGAGATGTTTGACGGGATTGCTGGTCGCTATGATATAACAAACCGGGTGTTGTCTGCTGGCATCGATATGAAATGGCGGAGGAAGGCCATCCTCCAATTAAAAAAGGATCGGCCACGGCAAATCTTGGATGTCGCGACCGGGACATGCGACATGGCAATTATTTCCTGTAAACTATTGAAACCTGAAAAAATAACCGGGATCGATATTTCCGAGCAGATGTTAAACCTTGGAAAGAAAAAGGTTGAAAAAGAACGACTTACTTCAGTTATTGAGTTACAAAAGGGGGATAGCGAGACAATAAATTTTGCCGATAATTCGTTTGATGCGGTGACGGTGGCGTTCGGGGTAAGGAATTTTGAGAATCTTGAGAATGGTCTGAAGGAAATGCTTCGTGTATTAAAGCCGGGCGGTAAATTGATAGTGCTTGAGTTTTCAAGACCCCGCATAAAAATTTTCCGTAGCCTGTACAATTTATACATGAGTATGGTGGCTCCCGAAGTGGCCGGGTGGTTTTCCCAAAATAAGAAGGCTTATCAGTATCTCAACCAATCAGCCAGATTGTTTCCGGAACGCCAAAAGTTTGTCGAGATTTTAAATCGTACGGGTTATTCCAATACCTCATTTAAACCGCTAAGCGCAGGAATATGTTGTATATACATCGGAGAGAAATTGGTTCGCTAAGGATATGTTTTGTTTCTTTCATTCTTTTATTGATTGCATCAGGGACGTTTGCACAGGAAAGAGAACTTTACCTGACTGATCACGACAGCAAACCCTATTATTTCGGGATCACCCTCGGGGCAAATGTCGCCAGTTTTCATATCGAACATCATCCCCGGTTTTTACAATATGACAGTGTATATACGGTCAACCCAGAATACACGGCAGGGTTCCAACTAGGCTTATTGGCTACGGCAAGAATATCTAATCGATTCGAAGTTCGGTTCAACCCCCAATTATTATTTACCGATCGTGGCTTGACCTACAAACTCAAATACACCGATCTGTTTGAACAATCCGATTCGGTAACGAAAAAAATAGAATCCGTTATAACAACCTTTCCTTTACAGATAAAATTTTTCTCTGATCGCATAGGCAACTTCCGTGTTTATATGCTTGCAGGTGTAAAGGCAGATATTGATTTGGCCAGCAATGCAAGAGCAAAAAGGGCTGAAGAACTTGTAAAGATCCAGAAATATGATTATGGTGTTGAAGCCGGTATCGGTTTCAATTTTTATTTTCCCAGTTTTATTTTATCTCCCGAGATCAAGATCAGCAATGGCCTCAAAAACATCCACAGCCGTGACGAGAATTTGAAATATTCAAATGTGCTCGATCGCATTACTTCAAGAATGATCGTCTTCTGTATTCATTTGGAAGGGTAAAGCCCTCGTTAATGACAATCGTTCTTAGAGATGCCACAGACTTTCACCGATTTTTTTCTGTGCATATCTGTGAAATCCGTGAGAACA
>DASYSW010000495.1:0-2451 GCA_036002905.1 Chitinophagaceae bacterium | reverse complement strand
GCTACCTGCTATTTAAAGCTGTTGGGATTGCGGCGACGGATGAACTATATTAGCACGCATTAACACTACCAGTATGTTCCTTCTCGGAAAGCTCTTCCTGCTCCTACTAAAGCCACTGACCTGGATCATTGTCCTTTTTTTGATAGCGTTGGTTTCAAAAAATCTGAAAAGAAAAAAGCGATTGTTGCTTACTGCCTTTTTGCTGCTGATCTTTTTCAGCAATCCATTCTTTTTTCATCTCCTGGCAAGACCCTATGAAAAGAAACCGGTGATTCTGGGTTCAAATGAAAAATACCAGGCAGGTATTGTATTGGGTGGTTTTGTTTCTTATAATACAAAAACCGAAGAAGCCTTTTTCAATCCCGCCTCGGACCGCTTTATCGAGACCGCTCTTTTATACAAAAAGGGAAGTATTGGAAAGATCATCATCGCTGCAGGTAACGGATACGTTGCAAAACATAATTTCCAGGAGGCCTCATTTATCAAAGACCGATTGGTTGAATTGGGAATCCCCCGGGAGGACATCTTTACCGATGGCCTTTCGCGGAACACGTACGAAAATGCTGTCAATTCAAAAAAGATATGCGATTCCCTTCACCTTAGCGGACCATTTCTTCTGATTTCATCGGCCATGCATTTACCAAGGGCTGAAAACTTGTTTATAAAACAAAACCTGGATATTCGCTCTTATCCATGTGATTTCATGACAAAAAGTATCGCCAATAATTTTTGGGAGGACTACCTGTTACCTTCATCTTTAACGATAAACAACTGGGATATTTATATTAAAGAACTATGCGGACTTATCATTTATAAAATTATGGGTAAGGCTTAGACTTTCGTCAACAGGGATGTTTTATTAACTTTCAGCTTTAAATTATGATTATGCGATTGCTTTTCTTATTTAGCTGCTGTGCCATTATCTGTTGTTCCCATTCGTCGTCGACGGGTGGTCAGCCAAACCTGCCCTTTACCCCACCACCCCCGCCTCCTCCTCCGGGTCCTTACCAAATGGTTTGGAGCGATGAGTTTGATTATACTGGCCTTCCGGATTCTACAAAATGGAACTACGATGTCGGTGGCAACGGCTGGGGTAATCATGAATTAGAATTTTATACATCGAAGCGGACAGAAAACGCAAGAGTTGAAAACGGGAACCTTGTTATCGAGGCAAGAAAGGAATCGTGGCAGGGTATGAATTATACTTCGGCGCGATTGCTTACGAAAGGCAGAATGAGCTGGCAATATGGGAAAGTGGAAGTGCGGGCAAAACTACCAAGAGGTCGCGGTACCTGGCCAGCTATCTGGATGTTGGGAGATACAGATCCACTCAAATGGCCGGATGATGGCGAAGTAGATATCATGGAGCATGTAGGATTTGACCAGGGAATTATTCACGGCTCTGTTCATTGTAAAAAATACAATTGGGTCATCGGCAATGGGAAAACGGCAACCATACCCGTAATGGATTGCTCCGACAGTTTTCATGTTTATATCGTTGAGTGGGATAAGAACAATCTCAAGATATCGGTTGACAGCAGTTCTTATATGTCATTTGCCAATGAACATTCAGGCTATGATGCATGGCCATTTGATAATAAACTATTCTTGATACTCAACATTGCTGTTGGCGGCGACTGGGGTGGACAAAAAGGTGTTGATGATTCAATCTGGCCGCAACAGATGCTGATTGATTATGTGAGAGTGTACCAAAGGAAGTGATTGTGAGTTATAGGCTTTGAGTAATGAGTAATCAGTAAGAGTTCAGCGGCGTCGTTGAGAAACAACATTTATTTGTATGGAGTCTGCAACTACAATAAGGTCGAATGTAAAACAGGCTGTTCCTTTTTTTGCAGTTTCTGATATGGAGCGATCCATCCGCTTTTATGTCGAAGGTCTCGGATTTGAAATGACCAATAAATGGATCGATGGTGGGAAACTCCGTTGGTGCTGGTTGCAATTGGGCGGTGGGGCGATCATGTTACAGGAATTTACAAAAAAGGAGTACGATCTACCTACAGACGAAAAAGTGGGGATCGGTGTATCGATTTACTTTATATGCGAGGATGCTCTGAACATTTATCGCGAAGCGAGATCGCGGAACCTTGTACCAAAAACTCCTTCGGTCGAAAATGGAATGTGGGTTACTGGAATCGCCGACCCGGATGGTTACAGGATTTTCTTTGAAAGTCCAACAAGTGAACCGGAGGAAGCCCTATTTATTGAATAAATTTTTCAATAAACGGTATGAAGATCAAAGCAATTCTAACGGGAGCGACAGGCATGGTTGGTGAAGGTGTTTTGCATGAATGCCTGTCGCATGGTGATGTGGAAGAAGTGCTTGTTGTTGGACGAAGACCTTGCGGTGTCAATCACCCGAAATTAAAGGAGATCATTGTTCCCAATTTTTTTGACCTGTCTTCGATGGAAAGCCAGGTGTCGCGCTACAAC
>DASYSW010000494.1:0-5263 GCA_036002905.1 Chitinophagaceae bacterium | reverse complement strand
AACCCGTCTTTAAGCAACCCCTTTTATTTCATCCGGAGATCGCTATATAAAAAAATAATACAGCTTGCGCCTCAACTGCAGGGAAGGTTGCTTGATTTTGGTTGCGGCAGTAAACCCTACGAGGGCCTATTTACGAGCGCTTCTGAATATATTGGCCTTGATTTTGAAAACGAAGGCCATTCCCATCGGACCGAAAATATTGATGTGATATATGACGGCAAGACCATTCCATTCGCTGATCGTCATTTTGATTCGGTATTTAGCAGCGAAGTGTTTGAACATATTTTTAACCTGGAGCAAATGATACCGGAGTTAAACAGGGTAATGAAAAAAGGAGCTAAATTGTTTATCACCTGTCCTTTTGTGTGGAACGAACACGAGTTACCCAATGATTACGCGAGGTATACCCAGTTTGCATTGCGACATTTGCTTGAACGAAATGGTTTCAAAATTTTATTGCAAGACAAAACCGGTGATTTTACAATGGCGTTGTACCAAATGAAAATGGTTTATTTCAATGAACATTTCATCCCTGCCTTTCCGCTACTGGGGAAATTAAAGTTTTTCAGAACCAATATCCCACCATTGATAAACCCGTTATTAAATCTCTGGTTCTCTTTCTGGCACTGGATTTTACCAAAAAGAAAAGACATGTATCTCAACAATATTGTTTTGGCTGAGAAATTATAATATGGAAAAAAAAATTGCCGTTACCGTATGCTCAGCCAGTCATCTTGCCCAGGCAAAAGGGTTAGGTGATTCTTTGTTAAAATATAATCCCGGGTATCAACTAGTGATCGGACTGGTTGATAAACTTAACGGAAGAATACCGGACACGTACTATCATCCATATGAACTGATCGAGGCACATAATTTAAATATTTCCCAATTTGGAAAAATGGTGGAGCGATATACCCTTCTTGAACTGAGCTGTGCCCTGAAATACTTCTTTGTTGATCATTGTGTCAAAAAATATAAACCGGACAAGATCATTTTTCTCGACAGCGATATTCTTGTATTTGATTCGCTGGAACCGATAGAAAAAAAGTTAGATGAATTCCCTGTTCTCATCACACCGCATATAACCTCTTCGTACCCCGACGATGGAAAAAGACCCGTTGAAAAAGAAATGCTGAAGAATGGAATCTACAACGCTGGCTTTTTTGCGCTGAAAACTGATGACACCGGGATTAAATTTCTAAACTGGTTTAAGATCAGGATGACAGATCAATGCTATGTTAATGCGAAAGAAGCCATGAATGCGGACCAAAGCTGGTTCAATTTTATTCCTGTATATTTTGATAAGGCCGGGCAATTAAATCATCCGGGTTGTAATGTCGCGTACTGGAACTTACATGAAAAGATCATTAGCAGGCAAAATGGGAAGTATTTTGTAAATCATGAGCCCCTGGTCTTCTTTCACTATAGCGGGTATTCTCTAAAAGAGCCTGATCTTATTTCAAGGCACCAGGACCGCTTTGAAATGAAGGACAACGCGGCGATCAACGACTTGTTTAATATTTACCGGGAAAATTTGATACAAAACGGCCATGACGAAATGTCAAAAATTCCTTGCTACTATCAAAAATCTTCAAGTGGGCTGTTGAAGAAATTAGGTTTAAGAAAATAAAAACTTTGATCACCCGGCCCAACCTTCCCGGTCAAGGTTCCTATACTGGATCGCCTCCGCTAAAAATTCAGGTTTGATCTCTTCAGATTGAGAGAGATCAGCAATCGTCCTTGATACTTTTAAGATCCGGTCATACGCTCTTGCTGAAAGATTTAGTTTCTCCATAGCCGTCTTTAATAAATTTTGTCCCACGACATTGATCACACAGATCTCTTTCAACAACTTACTTGTCATTTGAGCATTGCAGTAGATGCCCGGATTATCCTTATATCTTATAGCCTGCATGTCCCTTGCCTTTATTACGCGGCTGCGGATATCACAGGATTTTTCCTGTGATCTCACGGATGAAAGTTCGCTAAACGCAACGGGTGTCACTTCTACATGCAGATCGATACGATCGAGCAAAGGACCCGATATTTTGTTCAGGTATTTTTGGACCGCACCGGGTGGACAAGTACATTCTTTCTCCGGGTGATTATAAAAGCCGCATGGGCAGGGATTCATTGATGCAATAAGCATAAACGACGCCGGAAAATCAATAGCGATCTTTGCTCTTGAGATGGTCACTCTTCTTTCTTCCATGGGCTGACGCATCACTTCCAGGACTGTTCTTTTAAATTCGGGCAATTCATCCAAAAACAAAACGCCGTTATGTGCCAATGAAATTTCTCCCGGCTGTGGATTGCCACCGCCTCCAACTAAGGCTACATCGCTGATAGTATGATGAGGAGAACGAAATGGTCGTTTTGAAATGAGTATTGAATTCTCGGGAAGTTTGCCGGCAACGGAATGGATCTTCGTTGTTTCCAGTGCCTCCTGCAAGGTGAGCGGAGGAAGAATAGTCGGCAATCGCTTTGCCAGCATTGTTTTTCCTGCACCAGGCGGCCCGATCAAAATCGCATTGTGTCCTCCCGCTGCCGAAATCTCCAATGCACGTTTGATATTTTCCTGCCCTTTCACTTCATTAAAATCAATTTCATAGTCAGATTGTGAAAGAAAAAATTCTTCCCTGGTGTTTATTATTACGGCCTTTAAACCTTCTTCATTGTTTTCAAAAAAATCGATCACTTCTTTTATATGCGATACCCCGTACACGTCAAGGTTATTGACCATGCCGGCTTCACGTTCATTGGCCTTTGGCACGATCAAACCTTTAAATCCTTCTTTTCTTGCCTGTATTGCAATGGGCAACGCGCCCCTGATAGAACGCACTTCACCATCAAGACTTAATTCGCCCATGATCACATATCTTCCAATTGCATGTTTGTTTTCTAATTGTTCCGAAGCAGCAAGAATACCAATTGCGATGGGAAGGTCAAACGCAGTTCCACTTTTTTTGATATCGGCGGGAGCAAGATTTACTACCACGCGGGTTCGTGGCATCATGTAGCCGTTGGATTTTATTGTGCTTTCTACGCGCTGTAAACTTTCCTTCACTGCATTGTCAGGCAAACCTACCAACACCATACCTACATTGGTAGCCATCCAGTTCACCTCGATTGTTATGGATAAGGCTTCAACGCCATGAACAGCGCTGCCATAGGTTTTGACTAACATCTCATGAAAATAGGAAATTATTCCCCCTGCGGATTGATGAAAACACTCCCGATTTATGGACTTATTCTTTCGATCTTTGCATCGAACAGTAAGTTTGTCCGGGGATCAAATGTGAGTGTTACATCAGGGTCTTCCACTCCAAAAGTGAACGTCTCTGTTTTTTTAGTGATGCTGATGGTGGTTATCTTCTCTTTGGTCGTTTTTGTTTCTATACGAAGGTCCAAAGGAAATTCAAAAGCCGGTTGGTTTTGAATTTGGTTGACTGTGACAGAGACCGTTTTATCCTTACTACTGTAACTCCAGTGAATGTCCAGTTGGGGTATTCCAGCCGTGTAAAGCCATTGCTGGAAAAATTGATGCAAATCCTGGTGCGAGACCTCCTCCGCTACCTGACGCAAATCCTTTGTTTCAGCATTCTTGCCTTTATAGCGCTCGTAATAAGTTCTCACAACAAGATGAAACAGCGAATCTCCAACCTTGCGACGCAACATGTGAAGGATCCATCCCGCTTTCTGATAACTGTTTGCATTCAGAAGCTTCATTAGTGGAGACGTAGAGTCGACGACAGCTTTGTCGGAGCGTCTTGTAAAAGCGATGACCTTTTTCCTTGCAGCCATCAATTCCTTATTCAAAGTGTCAACGCCGTACCTTGATTCAAGGTACATATCCGACAGGTAAGTTGCAAAGCCTTCGCTCAACCACAAATGAGAAAAACTTTTCTCGGATGCCATATCACCAAACCACTGGTGCGCTATCTCATGAGACAACAGGCTCTCTATTGGTTTGTTTTCTTCGGCTGATTCCTCGTCATAAAAGATCGCGCTGGCATTTTCCATTCCGCCAAAGATGGTTGTAGACTGCACATTTGCCAGCTTATTGTAAGGGTAAGGACCGATATAATCGGAAAAGAATTTTACAATTGCCGGCGCTGGAGCATAGTTCCGAAACCCGGTTATACTATCCTGCGGATATACCCATGCTGAGATCGGAATATTTGGCGGGCTATCATCATACTGCTTTATCGCAAACCTGGCTGCTCCGATCACCATCACTTTTGTAGAAAGCGAAACATCCTCTGCCCAGTGCGTAAACTTTTTACCATCGGAAAGAATTTTCTCCTCTTGTAATTTCCCATTGGAAATAACCTGGTATTGCGCGGGGGCAGTGACTAGGAATTCAAAGGTGGCTTTATCGCCCGGTTCGTCTTTGCAAGGTATCCAATTGTGCGCCCTGTCCGGCCAGTTATCTCCAAAAAACGTTCTGTCACCATATTGGTTTTTGGAAATGATCAGGCCATCCGCCGGAATTCCGGCGTACAGTATTTCATATGTCCTGGTCTCGTATTTCTGAGCTGGTTTTTTTAACCATATCACCAAACTATCGTTGCCGTGGGCCGAACTAACAGTTCCATCCCCCTCTTTCACCTTATAAGCGATCATCCCTTTTCCCTTTCCGTTTGGAGAAACCAGGTTCAACCAGAATTTATTTGATGGTTCTATGAATTGCAGCGTCACAAACGCCCGTCCCTTTAAACTATCGGATCTATCCGAAAGCTCAATTTCAAACTTGTAATGAAGAACATCGATGTTGCTTTGACCAAATGAGTAATTTGAACCGATCGCAAAAACAAAAAAACAAACAAAACCTAATTTCATGGGTATAATTTTTTCCTTTAATCCATTTTAATAACAATAATCGTGGGTTCTATAGCTTATCCAACATATCCACCACTTTTTCCTTTTTCAATATCAGGTATCCAAAGCGATCATTGCTGATACCTTCTTTTAACTGGTAATTAAAAACCAGCTGATCACCGATAACATTTGTTTCAAAATATTTAAAAGAAATGTTGGGAAAGATCTTTAACTCATCCCCGATCTCATAAAGATGCGTAGAAAGAATGAACAATGAGTTTTTAATCTTAATAAGACCTTTTATAACAGTCGAAGAACATTTCATGGCATCCTGCACATTGGTGCCTTTAAACAATTCATCGATGAGGACTAACCACTTCTTTCCATCGTTGATCTTTTGGATGGTGTTCTTGATACGTTGCACTTCGTTAAAAAAGAAACT
>DASYSW010000493.1:0-26692 GCA_036002905.1 Chitinophagaceae bacterium | reverse complement strand
TGCATCCACACCAATCTTATCCATTACCGCTTTTGGACCTTGTTCCTCGATCACCTGAGCCATCGTAAACACTTTCGAAACGCTTTGTATCGACACCATTGACTGAATATCGCCTTTGGTAAATACCTGCCCATCGGCGGTAACCACTGCAATTCCAAAAATGTTTGGATCTACCTGGGCGAGCTCTTTAATGTAGTCTGCGTTTTTTCCTTCTTTTATGTCTTTGTATTTATCGTACGCTTCATTCAGCACCGCTTCGATCCTTTCTTTTGAAATAGCATATGCCGGAGCCTGCGTCTGCATTTCTGATTGCGCTCCCGACTTGGATTTGGATTTCTTTTGAGCATTTGTATGCGTTGCCTGTAAACACAAAAGCAAAACGGCACAAATCATAATTCGGCTAGCGCCGACGGATGGCTGTTTCATATTTGAATGTTTTAGTTATATTGAAGACTGGATTTGACAGTTCCTTACAGTTAAAACTACTTATGACTCGGCTAGTGTAGCTGCTTGCTCAATGGTTTACGGTAATGTTAAACAGCATTTTACGGTAAAACAGAAAAATTGGAAATCAAGTCAGAATTGAATCTTAATATAGGTCGTAGCTTTGGTTATTCACTCACTCATTTAAATGCATATGCACAGCAAATTATGGTTTTTACTTGCCTGCACCTTCTGTGCAACAAGTTCATATGCCCAATACACGGCGGATAAAGTTCTCGGACCGAAGAATCAATCCTTAGCCGACAGTTTGAAAAAGATGGAATACCCCCATATGCTTCCAATCTGGGGGAAAAAAGTTGTGGCCAAAGGGTTCAACATTCCAAAATCTGCTGGTGTGAGTGCGCAGTATCTTTACCAGCAATCTGATATTCTCATCACAGACCTCTCAGTGGGTTTCAACAATGGCCCCTTGCATCCGCTTGACCAGATCATCCGTTTCAACAGTGCAGTGGCTACTTCGAACGGTGTAAATGTTCGTCCCGATATCTGGCTTTTCCCTTTTTTGAATGTATATGGGATACTTGCCAAATCGAATACATCGACCGAGATCGATGCCGGTGTGTGGCTCCCAGACAGCAGTGGATGGAAGGAAGTAGGAAATATCCACACAAAAGCAAATTTCAATGCGACCACGCTCGGTTTTGGACTTACTCCGACAATCGGAGCAAGAGGATATTTCTTTGCAATGGACATGAACTTTTCCTGGTCAGATGTTGATGCACTTGAAAAACCTGCATTCGTCTTTATAGTTGGTCCGAGGTTCGGAAAAAATATTACTCTCAAGAAAAAGGACAGGAATATCGCTATGTGGATCGGTGGGTTCAGAGTTAAAATGGGAAGCTCTACCACCGGTTCATTAAATGCATCAGAGCTTTTCCCGATTGATCAATGGCAAACCAAAATTGACGAAAGCTATCAAAACTTACAGGAAAGCCAACAAAAGGTTGATGCATGGTGGAATGGACTGACTCAAGCCGAGCAAAAGAACCCGGTCAATGTTGCAAAGCACGAAGCAGCGAATGCTGCATTAGCAACGTTCGGAAAAGTTGTAGACGGCGCCTCGCAAATCGTTTCAGGTGCTGGCGATGCCTCGATCCAATATTCGCTCAATAAAACACAGAAAAAAATGTGGAACTTTCTTGTGGGTTCGCAATACCAAATCAACAGGAGTTGGATGATCAGGGCTGAATATGGATTTCTGGGAGCAAGAACCCAATTGATAGTAGGTCTCCAATGGCGTTTCAATTTGTAAAATTTCGCAAGAGTTAGTCTTCAGTTTAGTTAGACCGCGGATCAAAGTGACATAATTTGAGTATGAGTCATGCCGGGCTTAATGATACCCAAAAAATCTGTGTTTATTCTGTGAAATCAGTAAGAAAGTGCTCTTGCTCACAGATTACACTGATTTGCACAGACATTGGAGACAGAGTTATCATTCGGATCCATTCGTGAATTAACGTAGATAAACGCGGTTTGCAAAGGAGTGCAGATCATAGACCGCTCACACGGGCTTGATGACACCCAGAAATCGGTACCCATTCTGTGAAATCAGTGAGAAAAGGTTGTTGCTCACAGATAGACAGATTCCCACAGATACCGGAGACAGTTACCGTCTGGATCCATTCAACACTCAACCCCACAAGTCGCGGAAAAAAATGTGGAATTTCTCGTCGGCTCACAGATGACACGGATTTGCACAGATACTGGAGCCGGTTATCATTCGGATCCATTCGTGAATTTATGTGAAAAAATATATTCAAACGACAGTTGTATCTTATTACAGGTTGAATGAAAACCATCGCTAAAATTATCCCTTCGACCATATTGATATTCGGCGGCAATTATTAAGGTTGACATCGGTTGGTAGCGAAAGTTAATCAATCCATATTGGCCTTTCTTAAAAGCATTGGATGACTGCAGATCAGAGTTATCAATTTTCAACATTGAATACCCAATAGAGCTTTCAAGGGTCCTGTTCCATTTGATCTCGGCAAAACTGAAAAAGCCAAATGCAGGCAACGCTGTTCCTTGTAAAGGTTGCACAGTATTTCCAGGCTGACTTTTTAAGCCAATGTCGGGCGTGACATCGGCGATGTAATTCTCAATCGCTTGACCGTAGACGCCCTGCACCTTTAATTTTATTTTACTGGTTGCATTGATCACTGTGCTGATATTCCCTCCCCATCCAAACGCACTTCCGCTGAGATCGTACGATGATGTATCAAGGTCTTTCCATTTAATGCTTTTAGCAATGCCGGCTATTTGCACATGCCCCCACTCCCATGTCCTCCTGTAATGTGCCGTTATGTTAGGGACTTTAAAAACAGGTTTTACATTTTGTAATTCTATGCTACTTGTATAATCACCTCCGTCGGCAGTACCCCCGGGTCGCTCCAATGCAAAAATCAGTCTCTGATTTTCGCTTTCAATCGCTACATATCTCAATTGTATGTTCAGGAAAAATACTCTTGACAACGGCCCCCAGTAGTCCATCACCGTCGGAAATACGTCCATGTCCATGAATACTGATGCAGTTTGACCCGCTCCTATTTTACCAAGTTGACCGTAGGCGTTTACTAAATGAAAAGTGGTTTGGCCAACATCTTTTCCAAAGCCAATAAGATCAAAATCAAATTGTGTTTTTAATTCTCCCAGTCGTGTTTGGGTGCTGCTCTTTACACCCAATTTCGTTTGTCGTACACTAAAAAAAACATTGCCCTCCGGTCCGTATTGATTTTTATAGGATGGAAGTTTTGAAGGTCTCATCACGTCGAACCAGTTTGGATCAATTGAATTAAAATTGTAACCCCCATCAACCATCGCAGTTCCATACAATTCAAAACTGCTTTTTCTTTCCTGGGCAAATGAATACGATGAAAGCAGGATCAAAAAAAATTGAAGGAAAAATTTTCTTTTATGGCCGATTTTAGAAAATTGTTTTTTCAAAGCATGGCAAGATTTTTCCAGAAACGTTCAAGGCTTTCATCACCACCAAAAAGTGTGGTAAAGATGGTGGAGTCTGCTAACAAAATATCACCGGCTCTTTCTTCGTTGGGCGGCATCCAAAGAAACATATTGAACTCACGATTACCTGCTTCGATAAATGGATGCGGATGCGACATGTCAATCGGTTGTTTTGCTAATACATGAATAAGTTTTGGATCGTCTGTTGTGACGGCATAATGTGGAAGATGCATGTGAAAATTAAAAGTACTAACACCTTCCAATAAATGATGTTTGTCGAAATCCATTTGCTTGATGAGAGGTACCAGTTGGTTTCTTGTTCCTTTGACAGTGGCGGGCCTCAAACCAAAACGATTTTCAACAGGAACTCCAAGACCTTTCATCAATGAGCGGGTATATTTCCCAAAACGTTGTTGTCTCGGCACTAAAGGGTCTCCATGATGGATATATTCCTTTTGACGTTGCTCCAGGTCTTCGGAAAAGCCTACGTCATGATGCGGACCCAATATGAGACAAGTTCCTTCTCTTTTTAAAAATTGTTTGATCGCTTCGATTTCTTCCTGTGATGCTTCCTGTTCAGTGATCAAGTGATCGAGACCAAATACCATTAACGTATCCGTGTCTGCCAGGATGCGTTCATCGATCGGCAATCGCTGGCCTGCCTGGTCAATCCGCTGATAATCCGGTACGGGCTGGCCCGTTACGCTTTCAATAACTTGTTGAAACCTTACAATGCTGAGATGAAACAGCTCTAATGTACCGGCGATCCCCTGCAAAAACATTTTTTCAGAAAATTCTATTGACTCATAAGCGGGCCACAAGACACGACGCACTTCAGTCATTGTCGAAAAACGATTGTCCATTTCAGTGATATCCCTGTTAGCTTCCCATGGATAACTCCATGTCCAATAAACACTAAATCTTCTTTTGCTCTTGACATATTTGCGTGGTGAAAGAACTTGATTATAAAGTCTTGGCGAGGGATAATTATTTGCGGTCATTTAGAATAGATTTAAAAAAATACATTGAGATTGTTATTTCAATGAAGCGAGGTATTTCAATCCTTTTATTCCCGGCATGAAAAAATAAGCTCCCCCTGTGACGGTTGTAAAAGCATTCAGGCCTTTAAATTTCTTTTTGATCGGTCGCTTTGGTATAGTCATTTCAAAAGAACCGTCGATACTTCCTGCGAACGGATCCCGTTCATTCAATTCCAGAAATTCCGGATCGTTCGCCCAAACAGAGATCAAAAATTCAAATTGTCTTGCAAGGTCTGCACAGCCTCCAAACACCGCAATGCCGCGATTAGCTCCATCATCAGGCGCATCTTCCGGAAGATATGGGCCATAGGTTCCTCCCCTTCGAATGATCAGTCTCCTGTTCATGATTCGGGATACCCTGCTATCTCTCACATTCATTCTCCGTACATGCGAACCCATTGGACAGGCGTATCCATGCGGATCCATTTTCTCATAGTCAAAATTGTTATTTCGTTTATCGTCAAACCCAAGTTCCTTATCGTCCTTATCGGGACACAACACGAGCGGTGCTCCTGTTTTTCTCCAGCGTCCCATTATCTTAGCTGCTACTAGTTCTTGCTCTTCCGGAGTTTTTCCATTTGCTTTCAAAAAATCACGGAATGCACCAACGTGTTCACGCATCTTCCTGTACCCAAGAAAGCTTCCATTCTTTGAAAGTATTTCTGGTTGTGGTTGAATCGGGATCACACCCGATTCATCAGGATATCCAAGAAAAAATTCACCCGCTTTACTCGGAGGATGTGACCCGGGTGTTGGTTCAATTCCCAATCCTTCAATGACAGGTGTTGTTAACCTGTCGCGGTAACCAAAATGTTCATGTACATAATCGTAGGGCGGAACGGCTTCAATAAGTAATGATGACAGTATTTCAACGCCGGGGTTATCTTTTAAGTACTCGTCGTGTTTTTTGATGCATCGTTCTCTTTCTTCCTTATCGCGGGCAAAAAGAATAACAACCGCGTGAAGATCTTCGCTGGTGATCTTATCTTCCCAGTTATCCGGATGATTTATGCCGATATCGCCGAGCATCTGCGCGCGCGCGGCCATTCCCTGTTTAAATGGTTCAGGAAAACTGCCCAATGAGGCTTCATCAAGTCCCAGGTTGCGTAATCCATTAAATGTAAAAGCCAGGCTAACCCAGCGCATGTCTGTTTCGCTTGCGGCCATTACCGTTTTGGCCGTACCGACTATATCAGACAAAGCATTAACCCAGTTGCGTGCGGCGTGTGCGTTACGAAAAGTGATGAAATTGTATTGCGCGATCGTTGCATGAGGACGGGTTAAAAGATAGTGTTGAACATCTTCTAATTCAAGCATCATTGTTTATTTAGTGTGGTCATTGCATTTGATCCAGCATTTCGGAGAATGCATCTTTCAGCTTTAGTGCTTTTTTTATCTCATCGGAAGAAACATAAGGATACTCGCCATATTCCAGGAAACTCGGACGCTGATGTTCGCGGAAGAATTTGGTTACCGCCGGCACGTTTGTTTTCCAGTCTTCGGGAAATCCTTCGAGGTTTACGAAAACTGTGGTCACACCTGTACTGTTAAACAGTGCAATCGCATCTTCCATGTATTTATCGAAATCTGTATCAAAGATACCCTGGTACATGAAGTGCAATCCTGAGCCCACATCGAACAAAACCCACCGTAGGTAGTGTAGCTTTAGCGGAGCAAGAACATCGGGAGTTGCTTTAACTGCCGCTTCAATGGTTTTTCCATATTCACGAATTGCTTCTTCCCGCCCGGGTTTCACCTTTACAATGATGGTAAAGCCATAGTTTGCCGGTGTTTGCGGAAAGATTGGCCCGTAACGACCGTCTTCTTTCTTAAAATATCCTTCCTTTGGAAGTGCAACTGCCGCCGGTGTCGACCAGCCGTTTTTTGAAGTATTTGACATAATTCTATTTTTTTTTAATAGTAATTGTTATTGAACGAATCCATGTTCAATTCGCAGGGAAAGGTTGTTTGGCTTATTTCTTTGCAATGCGGTCCCGCAATTCAATTTCCAGGTCGTGGAGGACTTTTTCATACTCCTCAATACTTTCCAATTTTTCAGAGAACTGTTTTCGAAATTTATCGAGGTGCTGAATGGCAAGATAATAGTCTTCAACAATTGCCCTGAATTTATTGTCCCGATAATACAATGAGAGTATATCATCCTTGTGTTCCGGCCATCTTTCTTTCACGGCTTCCAGTTGGAAATTCTTAGCTTCCATTTGCACCACGATTGACTTGTTGAGGGTTATTGCAATTCCAATTTTTTTTTGTTGCGAACGATACTAAAGTACTAACGGATTGATTCGATTCCTTTTTCCCCGGGCATTTAACAGTAAAACGCCCGGTTGATCTTGTCCCGTTTTTAAATTCCAACGCCGGCTGAAAGCCAGGGAGTTGGTTTTTCAGAACGATCCACTGCCATAAAACACAGGTTCGAGGTCAGTTCTTGCACCAGATTATAACCTTTACCACGTTTCAGGAGTTAAATGGCAAAACTTGCACGCTTTTAGGACATTTTTGCCTAACAAAACAAGCTGGTATGAAAAATTCAACTTTCACCGAATCAGATACACTGTTCAGCGTGCAGGCAGTAGAGGAGGAACTCGAGCGCATTTTCCGCGATCCTCATTTCACAGAATCAGCTATTCTAAAGAAGTTTCTATCCTTTATCGTGCAGGAGACAATTCATGGCCGTTCAAACTGTCTTAAAGAATATACTATTGCTGTCAACGTCCTGGAAAAGCCCTTGAGTTTTAATCCACAGGAAAATGGGATCGTGCGTATTCATGCAGGCAGGCTCCGGCGGGCATTAACTGAATATTACAGCGACATGGGTCGAAATGACCAGATCGTCATCACCATTCCAAAAGGAAAATATGTCCCCGTTTTCGCCAACCGTTCGAATCCTGTAGATGCGGCGATTATCGAACGGGAGGATGACGATGCTTTTTCAGCTGATGATGATGACAATCTTACTTTGGCCATACTACCCTTTAGCTGTACAACGAAAACGGGTCCAGCGCGGTCCTTTGCAGAGGGGCTTTGTTTACAGTTAAATTCAACATTGATGCACCTGGATCAAATTTCCGTGATCGCATACCAGGCTGTAAAGAATCTTGCACAAAGTCACCCCGACTACAGGGAATTGGGTTCGGCAATTGGGTTTAATTATATAATAACGGGAGGTGTACAATTCCTGAGGGACAGGATGCGGGTTAATCTGCAAATGATCGAATGCAATTCTTACAAACAGACCTGGAGCCAGACCTTTGAACGAAAACTAACAAAGTCTAACCTTTTCGAAATAGAAGATGAAATCTGTCAGCACGTGATCAATTACATTGAGAGATTAGCCAATAAAAAATACGGCAGGCCAAAGATGCTAATGAATTCTCATGGTTAAAGCAATAAGTACTCTTACATGTATCGAAATCAGAAAATAAAAGGCCACTCAGCGTGGTCTTTTTAATTTCATTTGCAGTCGTCGTGTTTTCACATTAGCCTCTAAGCAATAATGCCCATAGCAATACTAACACTGGCCCTAAAATGCCGACAATAAGCCCGCCGGCTCTGAAATCTTTCTGTTTCAATAATCCTGTGCTATAAACAATCACATTCGGAGGAGTTGAGGCAGGCAACAACACGGAGCACGCCGAAGAAAGTCCGATGGAAATGCCTACTTCCATTTTCCAGCCGGGTAAAACAGACATTCCCAGGGGGATCAATAACATGCACGCAGCCGTACTGCTTCCGACGTTTGCGAAGAGCATGGCGAAATAGGACAGGATCAAAATAAAAAGAATGGGATGATCACCCATTGTCCTGATATAGGAAGTATAATAATCTAAAATGCCCGTCGTCTTAAGTGCTTCGCCAAGTGACAGACCACCCGCTACTAAAAGAAGTGAATCCCAGGGCATTGTTCTGATGTCATTTGATGTGAGTATCCCGGTAACAGTTAACACAACGATAGGAATCGCGCAAGTTGCCGCAACCGTAATCCGGTGCACAGAGCCGGTCAACCAAAACAGGATTGTGACAATAATTACAATCAAAACAATTGCGCGCTGGCCGCGCGGGGCCACCTGGCTTGTAGAACCTTTTAAGAAATCAAATGAGACCAGGGTTTCTTTTTTTAAATATAAACGGATCAATACATAACAACAAATAGCAGTCAACGCGATGCTGATGGGCAGCCCATACAAGATCCATTTCGAAAACGTGACTTCAACTCCGCCCTCATAGATCAAACCGGCAACAACGGGATTGGTGGAATTTGCAATGATAGTGCCCATTCCTCCTACCGCAGCTGCTATTGAAATTCCCAACACAAGAGCCTTGATGAAATTTGATTCACTCGATGTCTTTAACAAGGGCATGATGGCGGCAACTACCATGCTTGTGGTAGCCGAATCCGACATTAGCATAGATGCGACCATGGAAGTAACCATTAAGGCGATCAGAATATTCCTGGATTTTTTGCCTGAAATCTTTAGAGTAAAACTTAACAGCCGCGTGTCAAGGCCTGTTTTTCTCATCGCTGCAGCCATAAAAAAACCGCCTAACAAAAGCCAGATAATGCTGCTTGAAAACGTATTGACATACCTGTCAATTTTTTCAGGATCTGAATTGAGATGAGGATTGCCAAACGTAAAAACGAGATAAGCCAGAATGAACAAACTGACGGCAAAGGGAGGTATTGCTTCGGTAATCCAGAGGCTTACTGCAAAAAACAATAGAAAAAGTGCGTATACCTGCGAGTCAGTGAAACCAGGCCCTTTAACAAACCATGTCAATACCAAGGCGGTTACTAATGAAGCGACAAAATAAATAAGGGATCTGTACCTATTTTTCGCTGGGATGGTGGCTGGCTCGTTCATGGGCTACCTTTTATGTGGTGCGCGAATGGCAGTGACTACTCTTACTCCCGCTCACCATTCACCACTCACCACTTACTAATCTAAGATTTATTCGGGTCTGGTTTGAATCCACGCCCCTGCAGTTTTTCATTTATCGGTAAAATGAGGGAAAGTGGTAGTTGATACTTGTATATTTACTAGTTTCCCGTAGACATCCCTTATAACCGACGAGACCTGCTGCAACGACCTCAATAAAAATTCGGCTCCTGGAAAATTTTAAATCACCATTTTTGACTGAATTAACACGTCGCTATGTTCAAAGAAAAATATGCAATAGGCAAAGAGATCCGGGGAAAGATCTCAAGAGGCCAGCAGGCCACATGGAAGGCGCCGGGTAACAGACCATCTGTAAAGCAAATGATCGATCTGTCGAATTATGACAGGCTGCCTGAGCTTGTACCTGTCCGTCATTTTCGAATGAGCGCTTCGCCATTTGTTTTTTATCGTGCTACAGCTTCATTGATGGCAAGGGATCTGTCGTTTACTCCTTCATCAGGCATTACTGTTCAGATCTGCGGTGATTGCCACCTGATGAACTTCGGAGGATTTGCAACGCCGGAGCGGCATGTAGTAATGGATATAAACGATTTTGATGAAACACTTCCCGGTCCTTGGGAATGGGATCTAAAACGTCTCGCCGTGAGCTTTATTCTCGCTGCACGGGACAGGGGTTTCAGCAGGAACACCGCTGATGAAATTGTTATGGAATTAACGACAGCGTATCAAAATGCATTAGATGAGTTCTCCAATATGAACCTTCTTGATCTCTGGTATTTGAAATTTGATCTCGAAGAAATTGTGAGGGAGCAAAAAAATGAGCAACTAAAAGAGCGGCTTGCAAAAAATTTAGCAAAAGGGAACAAACAAACCCACGACAAGGCATTTTATAAAATGACCAGTGACAATATGGGTCAGTTCACGATCACGGATCAACCACCCTTGATCCTTCATCCCTTCGATTTGAACGAGTCTATGGAGATGATTAAGACATTTCTGGAACATTATAAAGATACACTGCAGCCGGACCGGCGCCTTCTTCTTGACCAATATCATATTACAGACGTAGCCCTGAAAGTTGTTGGAGTCGGAAGTGTGGGCACACGTTGTTTCGTTGTATTGCTATTGAATGATGACAATGAGCCATTGTTTATCCAGGTAAAGGAAGCCCGTCAATCAGTAATCGAGCCTTACACGACACCCTGCGCTTATAAACACAATGGTGAACGCATTGTGCAGGGCCAGCGGCTTATGCAGTCAGCGAGTGATATTTTTTTAGGATGGACCACTGGTCCGCAGGGCAGACAATATTACTTGCGACAACTAAGGGATAAAAAAATGTCTGCCGATATTAGTACGTTGAATAAAGAATTTCTTACCATCTATGCGCAATACTGCGCCAGGGTTTTGGCAAAAGCACATTCCAAAACAAACCAGGGGGCGGTCATTTGCGGCTATATTGGAAAAGGGGATCGTTTTGCAGGAGCGATCGCTGAGTTTGCAGAGCTCTATGCAGATCAAACAGAAAAAGATTTTGAAGAATTTAAAAAAGCGATTCAAAAAGGCGAATTATCTGTGGAAAAAGATCTTCCTCAGCCGGTCGCATAAGGGCGAGAACTGCCATTAATTTTTTTCAAAAATTAATTTATGGTTACACCACAAAAATTAACCCATCACAATTTATCCGAAATATACTTACAGGTTTTTTGTTCGGTTGCGTGGGTTGCCTCGTGTCCTGTCATTTGCCGGGAAGATAAGTGCGCACATATCAACCGTTGTCATCATTGCATGTCGGTTGAAGGCCTGCCCTCATTAAGTGGAAAAAGTAAATACTAAATGGAATTAGCGCGTGCCATCCACCACGGCAGCATGACGTCGGAAAGTATAATAACGGGTGAATTGGATTTTGTCTACTGAGACAATGGTCAGTGCTATGTTTGCAATTCAGCGACGACTTCCCCTTTCAATTGAACGACGTCGACGTGAGTTTTCATTTTTTCCTCTCTTCTCTTTAGAAATTTCTGACCTCCCTCTCCCCTGAAAAGCTGGATCAGGGCCGCGACAAAACCACTCCAACCTGTTTGATGGTTTGCACCAACACCAGCCCCCGTGTCGCCATGGAAGTATTCGAAGAACATCAGATAATCGCGCCAGTGCGGATCATTTTGAAATTTTTCGATGCCATCGTACAATGCGCGTTTTCCGCTCTCATCCCGGATAAAAATATTTGTTAAGCGACTTGCAATGTCTTCCGCTACTTCCGATAAATTCATTAAATTCCCTGACCCGGTCGGACATTCTATTTTAAAATTGTCCCCATAGTACAAATGCAGGTTGTGAAGAGCTCTCACGATAAGAGCATTGATAGGAAACCAGATGGGTCCGCGCCAATTTGAATTTCCTCCGAACATGAAGCTTTCAGATTCGGCAGGCCAGTAATCCACCCTGTGCTGTTCTCCATTTACATAGAAAATATAAGGGTTTGTTGCATGGTAGCGGGATATCGAGCGAATACCATATGGACTTAGAAATTCGCTTTCATCGAGCACTCTTCGCAACACTGATCGCAGTTTTGTTTCGTCCATGATAGATAACAAGACTGTTCCTGCTTCGTTCCGGCGAGTCATACCTTCTGTTAATTGCGAATGATCGCCAAGGAATGTAAGCACACGTCTTGCCATTTCCGGATAACGTTGGGCAAGGTCAGGCGGAAACACGGTTGCCGCGCACAAGGGCAATATTCCAACAAGGGAGCGGACCTTTAATAAAGTAGTCTGACCACCAGGAAGACAAAGTACATCGTAGAAGAACTGATCTTCCTTATCCCACATGTTGTGAGTGCCATCGCCGTTACCCGACATCGCAGAGGCGATCCAGAAGAAATGGTCTGCGAATTTTATCGCCATCTCTTCATACACGGGGTCATGTTCCGTAAGTTCCAACGACATCTGCAACATAATTTGGCAATAGAAAGCCATCCATGCGGTTCCATCAGCCTGCTCAAGACGGCCGCCCGTGGGCAACGGTGCGCTGCGATCAAATACGCCAATGTTATCCAAACCAAGAAAACCTCCCTCAAAAACATTTTTTCCGTTTGGATCTTTACGATTTACCCACCATGTAAAATTGAGAAGCAATTTGTGAAATGTCTCTTTTAGAAAATTGACATCTGCAGTTTTTCGAAACTCCCGGTCGATGAGGTAAACAAAATAGCAGGCCCACGGATGTATCGGCGGATTCACATCACCAAAAGCCCATTCATAAGCCGGTATCTGTCCATTCGGATGCATATACCATTCCTTTGTAAGTAGTGAAAGTTGATTCTTGGCAAAATCAGGATCGATCAGTGAGATGGGGATACAATGGAAAGCAAGGTCCCATGCTGCGAACCACGGATACTCCCATTTATCGGGCATCGAAATAATTTCGGCATTTTTCATGTGTGGCCAATCCTTATTTCGCCCCTGCTTTCTCGACGCGGGTGGTGGTGGTTGTGAAGGATCGCCATTTAACCACTGTTTTACATTGAAATAATAAAATTGCTTGCCCCACATCATTCCGGCGAGTGCCTGCCGTTGTACAAGCTTTGCTTCTTCACCGTCAATTTCCTGTTGCAATTCATGATAAAACTCGTCGGCCTCGTTTTTGCGCTTGTCAAAAATCGCATCAAACTCCTGAAAGGGGCTTTGTATTTCTCCCTTGATCAAGCGTAGTCGAATAACATACGAACTTCCCCCGGCAACGGTTATGTCATAATCAGCCGATGCCTTCGTCCCTTTCTTTTCATGATTGATCGTTTCAGTGCTTCCGACTGTTAAATAATCGTTGATGCCATCTTTGCAATATTTAATCTCATCATCGTGGTCATACAGCCGCTTCGCGTTTGTTTCATTGTCGGTAAACAATAATTCGGGCTGGCCTTCACAATACAAATTAAAATCGGTTAGTTGCTTATGTACTATCACGACCTGGTTGGGTAACCCGGCAAACATCAGGGGTTTGGTGTCGTCATAACCCCAGGTCCAGGTATTGCGAAACCATAATGTAGGCAACACATGCAGCGATGCTTCCTCCTTGCCTCTATTAGCTACGGACACTTTGATGAGTATGTCCTCGACGTCATTTTTTGCATACTCAACAAACACGTCAAAATATTTATCTTCATTGAAGATTCCTGTGTCTATCAATTCGAATTCAGGCTCCGTTCTGCTGCGCCTGCGGTTTTCATTTACCAACCAGCTATAAGGGTATTCAACCTGGGGATACTTGTAGAGCATCTTCATGTAGCTATGCGTCGGCGTACTGTCCACGTAGAAATAGTACTCTTTGACGTCCTCCCCGTGATTGCCTTCGCTTCCCGTGACACCAAAAAATCTCTCTTTTAAGATGGGATCTTTTTTGTTCCACAATGCCAGCGCAAAGCAAAGCAACTGCTGATCATCACTAATGCCTGCTATCCCTTCTTCCCCCCAGCGATAGGCTTTACTTCTTGCCATGTCATGGGTTATAAAGTCCCACGCCTGTCCACCCTCACTATAATCCTCTCTCACAGTACCCCACTGCCGGTCAGTAAGGTAAGGTCCCCATTTTTTCCATTTTAGATCTTTTAAGCGGGTTTGTTCAGTATTCATAAATGAAATTTTTGTTCTTGTTTGCAAAACGCGAATCAAGTTTTCGGGTATAACCGGATATCTCAAACCATCCAGCTTTATTGAGTACTGATCAGGGAACGTAAAGGTGAAGTACAAGCAACTCTAACTTTAAAGTTAATCCATAGAGTTCCGAAAAACCAGAAATAAAAAAATCGTAAAAGGCCAAATCTTATAAAAGGGAGCAGTATTTTCTTTACGAATAGCTGATCAAAGGTAACCTTTAATAGGGATCGGTTTGCATTAGTGACACGACAAGTTTTGCCCTGTCAGAGGATTTTTGTGCCGAAAATTTTTTTTATTTGATTTCAAAAAAAATTATCTTACTCATTACTTGCTCCTTTCATGAAACTCCCTGGTTGGTAGCCGATTTATTTTGATTAAAGCATAAATGCTTCTATGAAAAAATATTTTCTATCGCTACCGGTTTTTATGTCTTGCCTTTTTTGCGCTGCCCAAAATAAAGGTGATACCTGCCTCGATTGCTATGCAAACCCTCTCAAGCTGGGGCTAAAGAAAAAATGTTTACCGAACGAACCACAACTGCTTGATCCTTCTATTCATGCTACTATACGAACAAGACAGGAGAACTACCTTTTTCATCGCACCATGCGTATGCTCCAGGAACCTTCGACGGTCACCAGTTTTACGACCTGGACAGTTAATAATCTTGGGTACGATAAAAAGAATTTTGTACTCGATGCCGACTTGCAGATACCCATATCATTTGGGGGAAAAAGATTTGGGTTAAATGAAATACAGGTCATTCCAAGGTTCCAGTTCCGCATTTTCCAGGATGATCCCAACGTTCCCGACGGTCCCGACGGTGATGTTTCTTTACCGGTTCGAACGCCTAGTGCGATGCCAGGCCTGGCTTACTATCACTCATTCAGAAGCTGGTGGGAGAAAGAAAAATTTCCTTTCAAATTTCTTGGAGTTTACGCGTATCATCATTCCAATGGACAGGATGGGTACGAATTAGATACTTCGAATAACCAAAAAAGAGTGAATGTTTATAATGGCAACTTTAGCGAGGACCTGATCTTTGAATTCATGATCGGCGGAAAAATAAAGTCAGTGACGAATGACAATGCCCTTTTCTCCCAATCGAATAAGAATAAAGTAGGGGGTAACAAACCAGGCAAACAAATTTTCATCAAGAGAGCGAATGAAAAAGAATTCTATTGGAAACTGAGTTATGAATGGCATCCGCAAGCTCTTTCAAACGCAGTCTTCGACTCGCTGCACATGATGGGACGTAACAGGATCAATTTACGAACGGCCTTGATCTTTCTTCCCACTTTCTCTGAATACATCGGCGATGGTCAGCAATGGTGCAATATTGTTCCTGAAAAAAGATACGAACGATGGAGAATCACCGGGAACCTCAGTTATACTCTCGATGGGAGCTACTATCGTGGTGATGTGGCGAACCTTGAAAAAATAGATTTGCTCAATCTCAATCGCAGACTGAATTTTTGGATAACAGGTTACCGCGTTATTGGACACTCCGGCAATGCAGCTGTTTTTGCGCAGGCAGGCTACTGGGGCTCGGACAATTACAACATCTATTTCAACGAAAGCCTCTGGCAATTTAAGTTCGGATTAGCCTTCGCCTTTTTTGATCAACCCGACGAAGAAGATCACTTAAAATAAACATTGAACCATGGCTAATACAAATTTCACTTTTACTAATTCTAAAACTTTCGAACCGGAAGAAGACACCGAAGTCTCTTTTTTCTGTAACGACCTGGTAGAAAAGAAAAGATATATCTATTTCCGGCGAGGACCTTTTGAAACAGATGGCGCAGCATGTGGAAATGATATGCATAAAATGTCGAAGGACTTCGTGAAATGGGAAGCTACCGGTGAAGTTTGTGAAAATGGAACTGCCATCTGGAAGGTAGAGCAACTGAGTGATGAATAGTGCAACCATACAGGTGCAGAGACAAGACTGTGGACATGAAGGCGTAGGGAGGACGCATGCCTTGTCTGTACGCCAATGTACTCATCCTTCAATACCCATCCTTTAAAATCTTCTATCCGAAATCCATAGATGCTCATTCATTTTATATAATATTCTTTTTTGCCAAACCACCTTGCATAAAATTTGCTGCCAGCTGCTATGAAGGAGAGACGACCGACGTTTGAAGTCATCTATAGAGACAAAAAAGTGATCATTGAAGAAATTCATCTCCCCGCAGGAATGTATTTTTTTGTTTCATTTGAAAACGAATTACCGCTTTTCCTTAGCCGAGATGAAAATTCGCGATCCTGGGCTTCAACACCGCCAGGTTACCAGGAAGTAGCCGACGAAGTTGGGGCATTGATAGAAGTATACCTGGCAGAAGAGAATAAATAGCAATGAGACAAATTGCATCCATTGCGTCGGGGCAAAAGACGCCTTGCCCTACGCAATGAAAACGATCTAAGAAAGAGTTTTTGATTCTATAATTAGTTTGCTCGTACTCCGTGATGACGTTGATGTCTTCTTCTCGGATATGTCCTTGTAAAAAGAGCCATCAACATTTGAAAGCTACCAAGGACCACGTGGGGCTGCCAAACGTACTCAGCAAAACCAAATATCCAGGGCGACGCAGCGAGTAATGCCCCGGTTATAAGATCAACCCGCAAATGTTTTCGCATTGAAATGGCTGGGAAAAACCCAAACTCGTACCTGGTAAATAAAGCATAAGTAATCTGGATCACTCCAAAAAGTGCGGGGATAAAAACTTCTATTGCATTTTCGAAATTAAACAATGCCGGCCCTGCTATTAACATGATCCCAACAAAGTAATCGATGAGTCCATGGATCCTTGGCTCGATAAATTTCATACGTGGAAAAAATTTTCCCATAAAAAAACAGAAATGATGCCGCATCACATTAAGATCCGGCGTTGAATATAGAATAATGATGCTTAAGACCCATTGCAACAATGATCAAATAAAAGAAGGTTGATCCCAAAGAAGAAAGTCCCGAAAGTGATGAAAAATTTTCTCTATTCTTTACTTCGTCGTTATTATACCGTTACGATCTCATCATTTCATGTAACAATTTTAAATCTCGCCAGGGGTGCCATGCTGCCCGGTTCAACACGAGCATATCGCTCACAAGGTTGTAATTGTCTGCCATTGGCAAAACCTTAAAAGATTGCGATTCCACGTCCATATTCGGACGAGCCATTTGAGCGGCCGCCGCCTGCGACAGAGTGATCCTGTTCATATCTCCAACTGGTAAGTGCCGGAAAAACTATTACCGCCACCATTTCTTGTAAACCGATTGTCCTGATCTTTGAAAATGATATGTGGCTCTTTGCGAAATGTGCTATCCATTGTTACTGGCTTACTCATTAGTTCAATTAGCTTCCAGTATTTTTCAAGAATTGGATATTTCTCTTTGCTCAGAACATATTTATTCGCTAGCTCACGTGTGATCCTATTGCCACCCATGTCAAGGTGGGTCAATGCATTCTCTCCCACCAAATAACTGATTTTTTGTGTAGCCACCATCATTAATTTTTTTAAAAGAGTTTAGATTTAAATCTGAAATGCTGGCTTGATTGCGTCTCAAACGGATCTTTGCTTAACTCAAAAAAAGATCACGTTGCACTAGGGAAAGGATCCCGTTGGAACAAAATAACCAGGGCTCACACCACCATTAAATCTTTCGCCACGATAACCTCGCCCTTGAAATACTTGGCAGCATGCTCACGCCAGGTATTATCGCTTATGCTGTCGATCGCTGGTGTAAGGTGCGACAGTCCTAGCGTTTTAACTCCCGCCTTCTGGCAATCCGGCCGACGTCTTCAACTGGCGTATGGTCCGCCTTCATGTGGGCCATGACGCGATCACCGAGTTTCTCAGCCATTTACCACCATAGTCGGCGAATGCTTTAGCTATATCGCGGTTCTGCCATCCACCTTTGTCTTGCAAAGTTTGCGGCAGGTCCCAATGATAAAGTGTCACGAATGGTTCTATGCCAGCTGTCTTTAACTCGTCAACCAAGCGATTGTAAAAGTCAAGACCTTTTGCGTTGGGCTCCCCGGTTCCGTTGGGGAAGATTCGCGGCCACGCGATCGAAAAGCGGTAGGCATTTGCACCGGATCATTTTTCATCAGTGCGACATCTTCCTTGTAACGATGGTAATGATCATTTGTGACATCACCGTTGTCGTTGCTTTTAATAACTCCAGGCTTGACAGAAAAATCCGTTGGGAAAGGAGTGATCATTACTCATTTTGGCTCCGACTGATTTCTGCGATTGATTAGCTTCTTTTCTTTCCCCGGCGGTACCGCAGCCCATTAATGACGAAAGTGGAATCGCAGCGCTTGTAGCCCCGGCTAATTTTACGAACTGGCGACGGTTGAATTTCTGCTTTGACATCGCGGCCATTTTTATTGCCATTCATTTTTTCAATTCATAGGAAGCCAACAGGTGAGCAACAATGGAAACAGCAAGCGGAACGATGCTGACTTTAGGACGTGGGATTGCAATTTAGGCTGCAGATGACCGGTACAGCTAATGGTTTTGGCCAAGTTTTATGATTGTTCACAAGTTCATTAAAAATTTGTACAGCTTGTGTATGATTATTTACATCTGAATTTTTTTATCTAAACATTTGGCCCTATGTTTACAATACGCTTCCTGCTTGTAGGCAGCAGTTCAGGCTGCTTGTATCTATTTCCAATCAAAAAAGTTTGTTGACGTGGTGATGACCTTATAAAAGGCGTCTAACAAAACGAGTATTGGCATATCGTAGTTCCGTAAGCATATATTGACCGATGGAATTTGGGCTGAGGGTCCGCGGCATTGAGAAACTACTATTCAAACTTTTGAAAACCGCTGGTATGAACCTTACTGCTCTTGTTTCATTTGCCGTGCTTGTCACCGGCTGTATTGTCGCATCAATTGTTCTTTACAGGAACAAAGACCTTCCGTCGCGCATATTATCGTTTTCATTGTTCACACTCAATTACGCCGTGCTCCTGATCTTTCTTTTTGAAAGCAAGTACATATTTTATGTTCCGTTTCTCTTCAGAACAGGGCCGTTGCTCTACTATCTTATGGTTCCTTCATTCTATGTTTACCTGGTACTGGTTTTAAAAAGACGCAAGCAGCTTCGATGGACAGATGCGCTGCATCTCATACCAAGCATCATCTATCTTGTTGATTTCACGCCTTTGTTTTTAAGCCCCGTAGCTTATAAACTTCAAATAATAAATTCACTCGTTAATCGTGACCAGCAGACAGTCCTTACTTTCAATGAAGGATGGATGATGCCTTCCCGTATTCATTTTCTCGGGCCTGTTATCCTCGGTCTTGCCTACATATTTTTTGCAGCTAGAATGCTTTTTCAATATTATCGTGAAGCTGCGCGGAACAAAACAAAACAAGCCATACTGGGTTGGCTGGCAACCGCTATTTCATTGTATTTTCTCTTGGAAATGGCGAGTCTCGCGATATTTTTTTTCGCACCAGCTCACCAATGGTTGCTGACTGCAATTGCTGTGCTGGGATTCTTCTTCAGCATGAGCCTCATTTTATTTTCAAAACCATACATCTTGTATGGTGCCTATCTTAACGACGCGAACGCGGCGGGTGATATTCCCAAAAAGCAAGGGAACCCAAATTTGCAGCCGGAAAAGTTACGCGAGTTACAAGAGCGGTTTGATCACTACATCAGTGAACAACACTATTTAAACCCAAATACAAATCTTAAGGAAGTCGCCGGCCGGCTTAATATACCTTCATATGTACTTTCGATGTTTGTCCACCAGGCATACCAAATGCATTTCAATGATGTGATAAATAGTCACAGGGTAAAGTATGTCAGTGAAGGATTAACAAAGGAACAATGGGATACACTGACACTCGAAGCAGTGGGTGAGATAGCTGGTTTCAATAACCGAATAACTTTTTTAAATGCATTCAAAAAATTCACGGGAGTCACACCTTCGCAATATGTGAAAAGCATCCAGGACAAAAAAACAAAATGAACAAGGGAAATATGAGTTGGGATCAAAAAGCAAATCCAATATGAATGATATAGCGGTACCCGATCGAATTTGTTTTCATTACGCCATCCGCATCGATCTCGTCATCGGCAAATACAAAATTCATCCCCGGAAATTTTTGTGTCAGCAATTGTTTTAATCCATCCAACAATTGTTCTTTATTCTCCTGGCTGACGTTACCTTCGAAGCTTGCTTTGTAATTATAGATCCCAAACCCAGGACCTACCAGGGCAAAATCCAGCGCCAGTCGTTTCCATAAGATAAGCTGGTACCCGAACTGAAAACCGATCGTATTGATGTTAAAAGTAGTATGTGTGTTTATATAATTGTTTGCCGCTCCTTTTGTATACTGCCATTGATTATCCCTGGTAAAATTATTGTAGGAGTAGTAAGGGCCAATATAAGCACCGCGAGGGGCCATAAATTTATTCTCTTTGCCGAGATAGAACCTGTAATCAACGGAAATATTATAACCATTGCTTTTGTTGTCTTTCGTCAGACTAAAACTGTCCGTGTTAATGGTAATTAATTTGGGAAGCTTTACACCACCGACGTTGACCGAAATGGTTTGATTCGGCCTGATCACCCGCTCATATCCAAAAACAATATACCGGTCAAGACCAAATATCAACGCGCCGGAAAGGTTATACCGAATCACATTTTTATATTGTCTTACACTATCGTGCTGTGCGCTGCAAAAGTTGGCTGCAAACAGGCATAATAGCGTGTATTGCAGAAGTAAGAATTTCTTTTTCATGGTAGAAAGTTTGAATTGATCTGATCTTTTTTCGTGTGTTATATTCCTTTTTCAAAAAATGAAAAGGAGGAAGAGAATTATTTTTTTCATACAATGACATTTAAAATTTGAATTCATTTATTTTGGAAATACCAGTGTCAATACAGCTCTGAATCCAAAATCGGCCGGTTCCCCTATAAGTGGTATTCTTGGCCCCACTCCCAGGGAAACAGCTTGCTTACCTAATTTGGTGACACCGGTTACCAGGGGATTCAGGAAACCCGTCGTTGTGTTCGTTTTCCAGTTAAAGGTCAATTCAGAGTTGACACTAATTCCTCCTCCACTTTTCCAATTCTTTGCGAAAAAAGGTTGAAGGAACATTTGGTTCACGTCACTCCTGTTCTCATCTCCTGCAAACGACCACAATTGGTTCACCAAAAAACCATAGGTCAATCCGTTTGCCTGTCTTAACACAAGTGCAGTTGGACCTACCCCCCATTTTCGCGTACTCAAAAAATCGTTTGTTCCTATCGGAACCAAAAATGCCGGGCCTGCACCCCAGATCCATCCGTTTCTACTGGTTACCGGTGAGAAGAAGCCACTGATCGTCGCATCGCTTAAACCAAATTGGTCCTCTCCCTCACCGGTTATATCATGCTGATCAACGATCGGAATGATATAGCGTGTAATGAGATTAAGTTTCTGGCTAAGAGGGATCGGAACAACAGGTTGAAAATTCAGCGTGTATTTTGAACCGTGGTAAGCTCCGATTCCGTAGTCAACATTATTTTGAAAGGGTACACTGATCAGGCTCGCAACGGGATTGGATAATTTGTTGGCTAATTCCTCGGCACTGGCCCCTTGCTTTTCCTGCGCCATCATAAGAAAAGGAAAAATAATCCCCGTGATGGATTGAAGAACTTTTTTGCCCACTATCATTCTCATCGAACTTGTTTTAATCTCACTGATTTCACAGATAATCACAGATCTGTCCAGCGTTTGCATCGGTGTAAATCAGCGTAATCTGTGAGCTCCATTTTCGTATCGGCTTCCAATACCCCACAGGCCTGAGATTTTATTAAAGTTACTCCAGGCGCTTGTCGAAAATTGAAAGGAAATTCTATAACAAGCCAAATCTTATAAAACGTGGCAGTCTTTTCCTTTGCTTAGGCATTATAAGACATAGAGAAGAAATCGGGATTTATGTTACCTGAATTGAAGTCCACATAAAAACCCCCATCGGTCTCATACTGCAGCACAACGGGAATGTTGAAATAAGAAAGTTTGAAATTAGATTCCCGTTCGTCGATTTTTTACCACAGAGACCTGGAGGACACGGAGATGCACAGAGTTGACTTTGTATAACTCCATGTCCCCTGTGCCTCCGTGGTTACGCTCAATCCGAATGCAATTCGCTTTGGTATTTTGACTTTTTAATTTTACTTTCTAATCTCTCGCCATCGCTGCTGTCATTTCCCTTTCAACATCTCTATAAACATCATCGGCTACATCATACACCACTTTGATGATCCTGCCGCCGGAAAATTCAAACTTTGATTTATAATCAGCTGAAACAGCATCGCTGCTATCATAACCTATGCATAAACCTTCGCCGCAAATAGCATAGTGACCCGTTTGAGTTTTAAATTCGGCTGATTCAATTACTTCTTCATCCACATATAAAGTCATCTTGCCGATCGCTTCGTGATATTCTCCCAATTTTTCTTTTACGAATTCAACACCTACTACATGCTTTCCAAGCTTTGGTGAATTACAGCTCAGTCGCTGCTCAGGAGGAATTCCAAGGAAATTGTAAATAAAAGTGAGTTTACCATCTTTAATGAACATCGTATAGCCGCCGAAGCGAGAGCCCTGTGCAAAAATGACGCCCTTGGTATCGCCTGTAAATTCCACTTCCGCAAGTATCTTAAATGAAACACCTAATGTTCGTGCTGCGGAAGCTTCAGGTATTTCGGTCGTACCGGGATAATATGTATAACGGCCGCTGATAGGTATCGCTGTTTTGTATTCTAATTCATGCAGTCCATAGATACCCAGGTCATTCAGCGGAAGTACATTGTATTGCTTCGCCTCCACCAACCAGAGATCGGCAAGTTCTTTTATTTTTTCCGGGTATTTAGGTGCAAGGTCATTGGCTTCAGCCCTGTCTTCATCCGTATTAAATAATTGCCACTTGTCTTTATCAAACTTGCCGATATCTATCAAGGGTCCGTGTTCAGTTGTTGCTTTCCATCCTTTGTGCCAGATACCTCTTGTACTGAGCATCTCATAGTATTGAGTTTCCTTCGAGGTAGGAGCATTGGCCTGGTCGAATGAATAGCGCATGGAAACACCCGGTAGCGGTACCTGTTTTATGCCATTCACTACATCAGGAAATTCAAATCCACAACAATCGAGTATAGTTGGAACAATATCGGTGCAATGATGATATTGATGACGAAGCTCACCTTTCGCCTTTATTCCTTTAGGCCAATGAATGACCAGGGGATCGCAGGTACCGCCTGCGTATTGAGAATAACGCTTGAACATACGGTAAGGTGTTGAGAACGCTACCGCCCAGCCGGTGGGGTAATGATTGTATGTATCAGGACTACCCAGTTTATCGATCATCGCCATGTTTTGTTTTATATCGTCGGGATAGCCATTGAAAAAACGATTCTCGTTCACTGAACCGTTCGGACTTCCTTCCCCTGACGCGCCGTTATCGGCGCAATAAAGCACCAGGGTATTATCAAGCTGTCCTGATTCTTCCAGGTAGTCTATCAGTCTCCCCACTTGTACATCGGTATATTCAGAAAATGCAGCATACACTTCGGCCATTCGGCTGAAAAGCCTTTTTTCATCTGCTGATAAAGTATTCCATGGACGTACACTATCACCTTCTATATATGTACCTTTTGCCATTGGGTTGAGCGGAGTAAGCTTCGTCTCTTTGGGATGAATCCCTTTTTCAATTGCCCTTTTTAAAAACCATTCCCGGTAGGCTTCATAACCATCATCGAATTTGCCTTTGTATTTGTCTATGTATTCTTTTGGTGCATGATGTGGTGCATGGTTAGCACCAGGACAATACCACATGTACCAGGGTTTATCGGACTGAGACTGTTTAGCATCACGGATATACAGGATAGCTTTATCTGCAAGATCCTTTGACAAGTGATAACCTTCCTCCGGCGAGTAAGGCTGATCAATGAAATGATTGTCTTCTATGAGTGCGGGGAACCATTGGTTGGTCTCACCACCAATAAAACCATAGAAGCGATCATAACCCAAACCAAGCGGCCAGCGTTTTTTTGATGAGCCCATATCGAAAGCATCTACCGGGACGTTGTGATTTTTTCCAATCCAGAATGTGCTCCAACCCGCATCACGCAGTACCGTTGGCATGGTAGCCATATTGTGAGGAATATGTCCGCTATAGCCGGGGAAGCCAACAGCCGATTCGGCTATAGTACCAAACCCATTTTGATGATGATTTCTTCCTGTCAGAAATGTTGAACGTGTAGGTGAACATACTGAAGTTGTATGCCATTGCGTGTACGTCAATCCGTTCTTTGCCAGTTTATCCAAAGTGGGCATACTGATGCGACCGCCATAAGGAGACCAGGCAGCCTGCCCGGTATCATCATACAATATCACCAACACATTTGGCGCACCCTTAGGCGCTTTCTTCTCAAGGAAGAATGGCCAGTCTGGTTTTGAATCACGGATATCCAGTTGGATCTTTCCACCGAACTGATTTGATGATCCGTCATTTATTTTTTGTTTACCATTTGCTTTTGCCATAATAATAGTTTTTAAAAATTATTCGAAATAATTTTACATCTCCGTTTTTGGCAACGCGTACCAACTCACAGCTTATAACTTATTACCCTTACTCGTCATTTCACTTCCTCAAAATATCCCGGCTTCTATTATAGATAATGACCGACCAAAATAATTCCCAGTTTTAATGTGGTAACTATTATCTATCCGTTGTGATCGAACACACTTATCCTTCGAAGGTCACGACGGCAAAGCAGAGTTGGGGGGAATAAATAACCCGTGATGGTTGTGATTAAAGGTACTTTAAGGCCTCGGTGAAAATTGAAATAAAAAAACTGCAATCTGCCAAAACTTATAAAGCGACAGCCGATTTGAAGCCGATTCCCATCTCACTCATTATTCATCACTCATTATGTTTCCGTCATCCCCTATGCGCCACCGGCATAGAAAAAATAGTCAGCAACAGAACGGCGACACAAATGAGTGCAGAAATTATAAGAAGCAAGAGCCCGGCCTGGGGCCGAACCAATTTTGTTGTGATGGCGCTGAGAAACATGACAGTACTAAACATCACTGTAAGAAAACTGTATTTATCAGCAATCAGGTTTGCTTTACTTCCACTATCAAATGCTTCTGCCGCTTTTCCGCTCATTTTTTCTGATTCCTCCGTCCTCTTCTCCATTAGTTCGAGGTAGCCTGGCATTGTCATGGGATTGCGCGGTGCAGTCGAGTCATCAAAAGGATCCGCTTGCATCCAGTCAGATAACACCTTTGATAGTTCAGGCCTCAATCCTTTCAACATATAGTCAACTCTTTTCTTGTCTTTATCAAATACAGCATCCATGAAGCTGATGATAGCTGTTTCTTCCATCGTCTTTGCCTGGTCAGAGCGAATGAGTATTTGTTGCGCAAGACGGGAATACTTATTAGAATCGGCCAGCCGGAATGTTTGAATGCCGTTCCACAAGCTTCCCTGGTAGGAGCACCAGGCCGCACAAAGTGTAGCAACAGCAAGAATGATGGTATTGTATATCTCAAGCCTGGCTTTTTGTTTTTCGGTATTTAGACTGCTCAGCATCGATCGATTTGAATTGGATTATTTTGTATTTGTAATGGAAGATTTCGTTTTGTTCGCGAGGTGTCATTCGTCAATCGTGAATCGTCAGTCGTGAGTTGGCCATCCTCCATTCACCATTCACCACTCACCATCCTCACTGCCTGAATAATGCTCCAAGAAATAATGCAAGACCGAACATCAAAATCAAAATAGCAAGGACTGAAGACAATGAGCGTTGAACATTTGGGCAATCCTTCTTTAATTTTTTAATCGCTGTATAATGTTGAATGCTTGCGAACAGAAGCCCAAGCAAACCAAACAGGATCATAACCATTCCTACTATCCTTGGTGTAAAAAAGGTCTGAACCGGTTGTTCCGTCTTGCGCCATTCCTGGAAAAATTTATATATAGTGAATCCGAAAGAAATCAGCGAAATGGCTGTCCTGATCCATGCCATAAGCGTTCGTTCATAGGCAAGTGCTGTCCTTTCAAATGCAAGATCAGTGTTACTCAGCGTCGGCTTTACCTCCAATTCTTTTATTTCTACAGCCATCATATTTTATTTAAAGCGATACACATTGTCACTTCGACATCAACCATCCTTTTTCTGTCTCTTCTTTTTGTCGGTAATTATGGCATTGCCGGAAATACAATTTGCTTTTTTTGAATCGCCCCAATTCACCAATGTAGTATCTGCATTTGTAAAGTCGGCATTGTGGATTTTTGAACTCGAAAAATTGGTGTGTGCCAGTTGCGAATTTCGAAAGGAGGTTCCAAACCGTCTTGTAATAAATGTTGCGATCTTTTTCAGGTCATCAAACCCCTTCGAAGTGCTGAGCGCTTTTTTACTGATGACTGCGCAACTAATAGCCATGATAACAGTTCCCAGTCCTCCACCAATGCTTTTTCCAAACATACCGCCTCCTAAAGCGACAACCACAAACAGGATGGTAGAGGACAATGTACCGGCAGCTGCTCTTGCAACAGTTCCAACAACAAACATCACGGCCACCAATATTAATGCTA
>DASYSW010000492.1:0-3347 GCA_036002905.1 Chitinophagaceae bacterium | reverse complement strand
AGTTGCCAGGGAACAAAACTTGTTTTGAGTAAAATGCGATAGCGGCGAAGTTTGGTTGTAATGACACATGTCATTGAATTCACCAAAGTCTCTGTTTTTTAAAGTGAAGATGTATTCAGGGACCCACTCTTCACCGGCTTGCCTGGTCACCACGTAATACAGGTCGTCATATTTTTCGATCTTAAAGCTCCCCCTCCCATCATGTTGAATTGTATTTAATCCAATCTTCAAAGGACTGAACGCGAATTCACCAAAACCGACATCAACGAGGTAATCGGTTGAGTCTATTTTTGCAATGATTGCGAGATGGTCAAACTCAGGTGAAAAATTTTGCTGCTTCTGATCAAACACTCTTGCTGAGACCATGTTTACATTGAACCCAATTGAATTTAGCAATTCATGGAATAGACCGTTTAATTCATAACAAAATCCACCCCTGCGTCTAATCACAATTTTTGCGAAAATACTCGCAAGATTCAATTCAATCGGGATTTTGTAGTGTATGTCAAGATTTTCAAATGGAATTCTTAAAAGATGATTTTTTTGAAGAGTTTTTAATACGTCGATCGTGGGCACTACATTGCCCCTGTACTCTATTCTTTCAAAATATTTCTGAGTTTCCATTTTAATCCCTGTGATTTAAGAATGAAGTTAGCGTTTACAGTGAACTTTCATTCCCGTCAATTCATCAATCTCTTTCTTCAATTCATTGCCTCATAGCTGGTAGCCGCCTATTTCGCGCCGTAATATTGTTTTCATAAACCTTACGTATGAAAGATTCGACCAGCTACTCACAAGATCCCACTGCAGTCAAGTATGAGTTTTACAGTGAAAAGAAATGCGCTACCTGTTTTGAAAACCGGGGATGTATGTATGAGCAATATCTTGCAACCCCCACATTTAACTTCGTAACGCTTCTTTTACAAAACCAGGTAAAGACACAAACTCAAACAATCAATAAGTAAACAGAGAAGTTCTTGTGAAAGGAAACCGCCCCGATTTTATCGGAGCGGTTTTATTGAATAAGGAGCATCTATATTGCCACAGAATAACAGAAATACTGAAGAGCTCTGTGCTTTAGTACCTCAGTGGCATGTTCTGAGAGCTTCACAAAATTCTCAATTTACATTTTGCCCATCTTTCAGCTTCGTGATCATTGCCTGCAAATTTGTTTTGCTTCCATCATCGGGAGCTTGCACCAAGGCCGCTTCCAGAAAGCTCAGGGCTTTCTTATAATCACCTTTTGCAGAATAAGCTCTTCCCATGCCGACATTGGTAGTATATTGATTGGGGTATTTATCATAATTCGATTTGAAAACTTTAAATGCTTCATCGACCTGGTTCATGTTAAGAAGGTGCCTTGCATAAAAGTGGACGTCCGTCATTGTGCCAAGGGGAACAGCTTCTTCCATCACCTTTTTTGCCTCATCGAAACGGTTCATTTTCATCAGCACATTAGCTTTGGTGCTAAGTGTACGGAAATTCTTTTCCCCCATTATCCGGAAATAAATGGCACGATCCATCCATTGAAGCGCCTGTTCCAATCCATAATTGTTTTGAATGCACCAGTTAGCAGCATCAATAAAATCATAATACGGCCTTGTCGTGCGAAAATCGTTGGCAAATGCCTCCATTTGTAATGCTTTCCTGTCGATCTGCACATGAAAAGGTATCATCCTTTTTTCCCAGGACATGGCGATAGTCACTTCGTCTTCCTTCTGCTCAATAAATTCATACTTTAGCCATTCTACCGATTGATCGAGGGTTTTATTCGTCACAACCACGCGCAATGCGTCTTGTGTTGAATCATAATAAAAACTTCCCCACGATGTAATGACCTTTGAAAATATAAGAGTGCTCTCATTTTCACCCAGGGCAATAAAAAATCCGTAAGTGCCGGCTGGCAGATCTTTTCCTTCGATTCTTACCCGCTGCGAAAAAGACATCGTTGTGTTTTCATTGGCGCCCGCTCTCCATGGCGCCGCATGACTGGTGCCATGCCCGAGATCAACAAAACCATAATGAGCAACACTCGTATTCCATATTTTTCCTTCCCGTCCCTTTACCCCAGGCCGGTTATAGTTAATAGTAATCCTTACGATACCGACCTGTTCAGAGACAGAAGCTTTTCGATTGCCTCCGTCAGGTTCGAGAGTAAGCGGCATTACTTGGGAAAAGCATGGATAAGCAAGAAGCGCTGACAATGCAGCGAATAAAAAATATTTCATGGCCAAATTCGTTGAATGACGATTTACGAAAACTCAAATCTAATTTGGGAACCATGCGCCTTATCTACCACTTAAAAAACAAGCAAGATTTGACATGCTAAAAAAGGAGTTCGAAATGAACTCCTTTTACTAAAGACGCGTCTGAACTGTTCTTATTCCGCAGTGACAGGATCGATAACGGCTGATACTTTATTTACTTCGTTGGCAGGGAATCCTCCCTGTTTTGCGTGCTCAACGACCATTTCTTCATTGGGCGCATTATAGACACAATAGATTTTGTCGCCGGTGACGTAACTCTGTACCCACTGAATCCGGGCGCCCATTTTCAACAACACGCCGCAGGATCGTTGTGAAATAGCTTTCAATTGTTCGGCATTAAAGGCACCGGCTCCCGGGATATCCCTTTCTATTACATACTTTGGCATAACTTATAATTTAGAATTTAATTGCTTACTCTATGCGGTTTTCAGCGTTCCCGGTCAAATGAACTTGACAATACAAATATGCGCGAGGTAAGAACAGGAAATCGGTAACATTGTTACTTTGATTTGTAACAATTGTTACAAATCCTTAAGAAGCTTGATCTGGTTGCGGTATAAGAGAAGCCGTTTTTCAGTTTCAAGCTTTTTCAGCAATCTTGAAACCACTACGCGGTTGGTGCCCATCTCATCCGCTATCTGCTGGTGTGTAAGATTGATTAACGAGGACCCGCTTAATCTTGATCTTTCTTTCAGGTAATAGGTCAGGCGTTCGTCCATTTTTTTGAAGGTGACTTCATCCACACTTTTTATCACATCCATGAATTCATTCACAATGGTTGACATCACAAATCGTTTCCACGACGAGTACTTTTGCATCCATTCTTCCATCGCCGCCACTGCCACACAAAGTATTAACAGGTCTTCTTCGGCCGTCCCCTTTACCAGGCTTACCTGTGCCATTAAGCCACACGAAAATGTCATGGCACATCCTTCACCGGGTCGCACATAATATAATAGTAACTCCTGGCCCTCCTCATTTTCACGGCTGACTTTGAGGGTACCGCTTAAAACCAGCGGCACTACAGTTATCGGCTGACCCATCCTGATAAGCCCCTGCCCTGCCGTCGCGGTGATCAGC
>DASYSW010000491.1:0-8390 GCA_036002905.1 Chitinophagaceae bacterium | reverse complement strand
GTCAATGTGCATCCATTGCCCGTTTTGCCATTTGAACGCTTCATAGTCGCCGTCGGGAACATAGGTCCATTTATTATTTGGTTCATCACTTTCAGAAATTAAATGATCCACAATGATCAATTTGCTGTCCTCATCGTATTTTAAAATGGCGCGGGCTTCCTTTTTGTATTCAAGGCTATACCGGTACTGTGTGGTACGCTTAACGCTGTCCTGCTGATAATTAAAATACTGGCCACCGAAAACAGGCTCATTTCTCTGGTCAAAAGTCATAACCTCGATCCATTTCTTATTGCTCATCACACTATTGTTATCAAAACCTATCAGTGTGTAATAGTTTTTACCATTAAAACTTGTTTTTACTATATCGTAATAAACGGCGCCGATCCAGTTTACCTTTGAGCGTATGGAATCCATTGCATCCTGGGTAAATTCTGAGCAATCACGAAGTGCTACTAACTTTAGTGAGCCATCATTTGTTCGTATTTGAATGGCGCCTCTTTGCCGGGAGTAATAATCATCAAAAGAGATATTCCACGTAAAAATTCTGAATGTGCTGTCGGGTGAATATAACTTAGAAACCCCCTGCACGGAATCAAAAGGGTAATAAAAAGAGTTTTTTGTTTGTAGTGCCCGAATAAGGGTTTTTACAAATAAACTGTCCGACCTCATCCTCGACTCCGTTAGGGTATCAAGAAGAATGTCGGAAGCAAGTTGTTGCAATGAATCTTCTTTTTCTATCAATTTCTTTTTATCCCCCTGGGAGATTTTTTGCGCAACGCACAGTTGAGTGAAGAGCGTGCTCAGGATGATGGAAAACACCAGGAGTGGAAGAGACTTTTTCAGGGGAATTTGGTTCAGCATATCGTGCGAAGTTACAATAGAATCCAGACCGTAATAACGACAAAACCTGTTGAAAAGTGTAGGCAACTAAATTTTTACAAAGCTTTGGCAAAATCAATAAGGGAGTTGAAAGCGAGATCAATGTCCGCATGAGGCAGCGCTTGTCCGGGGTGCGTGGTTTTTAAATAGACGGTGTAAGTCCCCGCATTACGTCCAAATTGCATATCACTGAGCTTATTACCTACCATAATGGTTTTTGATAGATCTATGGAGGGAAAATCTTTTGCAGCCTGTAGAGCCATGCCCGGGTTGGGCTTCCTGTAAAAATGATGCGAGTCAGTGGCCGTGCAGTAGTATATTTTATCAATCCGGCCCCCGCTCTTTTCGATCTCGGATTTCATTTGTCGCTGGATATTGAGCAGGTCGTGCTCAGTCATTAGGCGTCTTCCCACTCCGCGCTGGTTGCTGATCACAATAAGTTTGGTAAATTTTTCCGAAAGCAAGCTGATCGCCTCTGTCGCGCCTGGGTAAAATTCAAATTCGCTCCAATTCAATATATAGTCATTCTCTTTTTCATAATTTATGACACCGTCGCGATCCAAAAAAAGCGTCCAATCAGGGCCAGTGTTTTCAAGATGCAAGGGAATGTGTTTAAGCTCTTGCTGCGCCTTCTGAAAATCTGCTGGTATGCCAATGTCGATAAAATAACTATCCTCTATCATTCCGAATATTTTCCTTTCGATGTAGTATTTTTCCAGGTAATCTTTTTCGAATGAAAACCTTTCCGGAAAGTCTTTGTCAATGAATTGCTCAACATTCAGAATATAGATGCCTGCATTGATATCACCTGTCTTAAAATATTGTTTCTCCCTGAAGCTACTTACCGCATAGTCATCATCAAGTTCGACAGCGCCGTATCGATCGAAATCCTCCATGGGTTTCAACAGTAACGTACAATCTGCGCTGTTTTCAATGTGAAATAAGGCTGCTCTTCTCAAATCGGCCTTAAAAAGAGTATCGCCATTTACCACAAGAACATCGGTGTCTTTTGCACGTTTACAAGCGAGGTAAATGGCTCCCCCTGTGCCAAGAGGTTCTTGTTCCACCGAGCATTCACAATGGAGAGTTGGGAACTCGTTGCTCAGAAATTCTTCAATTATTTCATGTTTGTAGCCCAATGAAAAAATGAATTTTTCAACGCCCTGTGAAAGTAAATACCTGATCACATGCTTAAGGAATGGTTCACCCGCAACTGGCGCCATGCATTTAGGAAGATCCGAAACTACAGAGCGAAGTCTTGTGCCCAAACCGCCCGCTAGTATAATTGCCTCTTTGACCATGTTGGATTTCAGATCCTGGATTGGGATTTCATTCTCCCTTGAAATATTTTTCCTCGACCAATTGACAAATAATATGACCCGCCATGATGTGACTTTCTTGTATACGTGGTGTGTCTGCAGAAGGAACGTTGATAAGATAATTGCTACACGATCGCATTGCCCCACCGGTTTCTCCTGTAAAGCCCACAGTGACGATGTTTTTTTCCGTGGCTTTTTCGAACGCTTTGATAATGTTTTTTGAATTGCCCGATGTGGAAAGACCAACAAGTACGTCACCTTCCTGCCCAATGCCATCAATCATTCTCGAATAAATGACGTCGTAACTATAGTCATTTGCGACGGCTGTTATATAGGAAGTGTTGCAGTGCAGGGCTTCGGCAGGTAAAGCCTTACGATCGGTATAAAATCGACCGGAAAATTCTGCCGCGAGATGCTGGGCATCGGCAGCGCTGCCTCCGTTTCCACAAAAGTATACTCGCTTACCATTTTGAAATGCCTTTACAATTACGTCGACAACTTTCTCAATGGTGCCAATTAATTCTTCATTCTGCAAAAGCCGCTGTTTTGCCTCAATCGAAGCTTGGATTATTTTTTTTATCTTATCTGTCATTGATTATCAATCATTGGTTAATTAATATCCTACTCGCCACTTGCCATTAACCACTATACCGTCCAGGTGGTCAGCCCGTGTTCAACAAATTGATAGTTGCGGTGAACACCTCCGAATTTCTCTAAACTTTTTGCCACATTGTATTTAGTATTTACGGGGCAATAAAAGATCATAAAACCCCCGCCACCTGCGCCTGATATTTTACCACCTGTAGCACCTGCTGCTTTTGCAGTTTCATATATTTCATCCATTAATTCATTACTGATGCCGGTAGCCATTTTTCGTTTTTGCTGAAAACCAAAATCAAGGATTTCGCCGATCTCATGTAGGCGGCCCTTCAAGAGAGCTTCTTTCATCATCTGCGCCTGTTCCTTGAGATGATGCATGGCGTCAATCGAAGTTTCCTTTTGATTTACGACATTGCTGGCCTGCTGCTCAATGATTTTTGCTGACTCGCGGCTCTTTGACGTGTAGTACAAGAGCAGGTTATTTTCCAGTTCAAATAAATATTGTTGTTTTATGCGCAACGGGTTTACGATCACTTTATCTCCATCGTAAAATTCCATGTAGTTCACGCCGCCGAATGTAGCTGCATACTGATCTTGTTTTCCGCCTGCAAGTCCAAGATCCTTCCTCTCTATCTCATAGGCATAGTGGGCAATATCATACTCGCCCAATGGTAGCCGCAACATTTCCGCAAAAGCGCCAACGATAGCAACTACCAACGTAGAAGAAGTGCCAAGTCCCGAGCCCGCCGGTGCATCGACAAATGTGGACAAGCGGAAATTTTTTGCGGGAACTCCATAATCTTTCTGTATCCTGTTATAAACACCTTTTAACAATATCAGCTTACCATTTACAGGCAATTCATTACTGCTTTCTATGAATTCCTCTTCCTTCTGATCAATGGCATGAAGAATGATCTGGTTTTCTTCTATTGGTTCAATCGTGGCATGTGCATACAATGAAAGAGTGGCATTTAAAATAGCACCACCATAAAGGTCACTGTAGGGACTCACGTCGGTACCACCACCTGCTAACCCAATTCGTAATGGTGCTTTACTTCGATAGATCATAATCAATTCAAAATGCAAAATTCAAAAGTTAAAAATCCCTTTTGAATTTTTAATTTTTACTTTTCGCTTATCGTTTTAATGGCATTTACCAAATTGCTCCAACTATATTTCTGTTTTTCGCTGCGAAGATGCGGTAAAAAATAATTTTCTCCTAATTGATAGAAACGAAGTATTGCATTGGCAATCGATTGTGCATTTGGTTCACTGACGAGACCGGCTTTTTCATTTGGCACCAGCGCTGCCAGGCCGCCAACATTGGTCACGATCATTGGCTTTTCAAAATGATAGGCGAGGGGTGTGACACCACTTTGGGTCGCATTCCGGTAAGGTTGTACCACGGCATCAGCAGCACACAAATAATATTTCACTTCACTGTCCGGAATAAAATCAGTTCGTAATATGACGGCATCATTTAAACCAAGTCGGTTGATTTGTCCGAGGTAAGTTTTTTTATCCTCATAAAATTCGCCGGCTATCATCAATTTTAGATTTTGGATTTTGGAATTTGGATTGCTCTTTAGAATTCCCATTGCATCCAGCAGGATATCCAACCCTTTATATCTCCTGATAAATCCGAAAAAAAGAATTATTAATTCTTCATTTTTAATTTTTAATTTTTCTCTTGCCTCATGTTTAGGCACGATATCCCCGAAATTGTCATACAAGGGATGTTGCACAAGTTTGGCGGGTTTATGCGGGACAAATTTTCCCAAATCGGTCATGACCTTTTCGCTCATGACAATAAATGCATCACAGTTCTTTAAAAAATATTTTGTGAATGCCTTATCACCCAGCCGGTGTTCATGGGGGACAATGTTGTCTGCAATGCAAACGATCTTTGTGTGTCTGTTTTTTCTTACTCTTCTAAGAATGGTTCCCAACGCCGGCCCCATAAAGGGGAGCCAATATCGAACGACCACGATATCAGGCCTTTCCTCCCTCACTCTATTACCGACCTTTATCCAATTTAGTGGATTGACGGAATTGATAACAGAGTAGATTTTCAGATCTTTTGGGGCCGGTTCATTGCTGTATTGCGTTTTGCCGGGAAATAAGAAGGAAGGATACTGTAAGGAGAACGAATAGATCGAACATTCGTCACCATTGTCATTAAATTCTTTTGCCAGCCTTTCATTGAATGTAGTGATTCCGCCGCCCCGTAGTGGATGTGCAGGCCCTATGATAATGATCTTCTGCATCACAATCCCAGTTTCTCCTCAATAAGATAACTGTTTCGCCCGGGGGCATTTCGGGAAATAAGTTCAGCAACAAACCCGGTGACGAAGAGTTGTGTACCGATGATCATTGCTACGATCGCAAAAAAGAATAATGGACGTTGTGTTAAGCCGGTTTTATCAAAAAAAAATTTGGAAATGGTAAGATAGGTGAAAATAAATAAGCCGAGAATAAAAGCAATCGCACCCCAGGTTCCAAAAAAATGCATGGGCCGTTTGGCATATTTTCCCACAAAGACAATCGACGCCAGGTCCAACCCACCTGTAATTAACCGGCTCATTCCGAATTTTGATTTTCCATATTTCCTGGCGCGGTGTTCGACAACTTTCTCACCAATTTTTTTAAACCCCGCCCATTTTGCTATCAAGGGAATATAGCGATGCATCTCTCCGTATACTTCAATGCCTTTTACCACTTTGAGTTTATAAGCCTTCAAACCGCAATTGAAATCATGCAGTTTGATTTTGGAAACTTTTGTTGTAAACCAATTAAAGAATTTTGAAGGTATTGTTTTTGAAAAAGGGTCATGTCTTGTTTTTTTCCATCCGCTCACAAGATCGTATCCATCTTCCAGGATCATGCGACGGAGCTCAGGAATTTCTTCGGGGCTATCCTGCAGGTCGGCATCCATCGTAATGACCACTTCTCCCTGGGCTGCACGAAACCCTTCATTCAATGCTGCTGACTTCCCATAGTTGCGTTGAAATTTTATGCCTTTGATACATGGATTTTTTTTCCGCAATTCTTCGACTTCCTTCCAGGAGTTGTCGGTGCTTCCATCGTCGATCATGATGATCTCGTATGAGAAATTATTTTTTGTAACTACATTCCGGGTCCATTCCGCCAGTTCGGGTAAAGATTCTGCTTCGTCCAGGAAGGGGATGATGATAGAAATATCCATTACACTGTCATTTGATCCAGCGGGTTAACTGGCTTCTTTTTAGCGATCGCAGCTCCAAGCAGTGAGGCTATTGTGCCGAATATGACGGTGCCTAAAAGAATAGCTCCGATCACAAAGGGGAAAAAAAACTTTTTGGTGAATTCTATTCCTTGTTCGATCTGGGCGTCTGAGAGATTTCCGCGTTCTTCCATTCTTTCCCTTGCTATCTCGAGCGCTCTTTCTTTCCTGTCAGGGAACACGACGGTCATCACTAATAATACGTAAACGATCATGATCAGCGCGACGACAATAGACAATTTAAAACCGTATCCGAATACATTTCCAAATGTTACCTGGTTGTTCATTTGATTGGCATAATGAATGCATCCCCAAATGACAGCGATAAACAACACGCAATTTGACGCCCACGAATACCAGCTCTGTTCAGCCAGCTTCGTAAAATAGCCGGCAAGATCGATGATAATTAATATGAGTGACACAAGCAGACCCTTTTGTACATGGGTCATTACTTTTTTTTCTTCCATAAAAAATATTTATTGGTTCAAAAATAGTTGCTCCTTATTAATTATGCCCAGCACTTTTCCGGTCAACTCTTTGCCAATGAAAGGTGAATTTTTTGATCTTGACCTGAGATCTGATTCTTTTACCAACCATTTCTGTTTTGGTGCAAACAAGGTAAGAATTGCTTTTTCATTTTCACGAATACCAGCTATTTCTTTTTTAAAGATTCTTCTCGGGTTTGTTGACAGCAGTTCCACCACTCTTGGCTGGCTTATTTTTTCAAGACATGTATTCAGTACCGCATAGGTTGTCTCGAGGCCGATCATTCCATACTTTGCATATTCAAATTCCAGTATTTTGCTGTCGAATTCATGAGGCAGATGATGAGTGGCAACGCAATCAACGATTCCTTCCACAACTGCTTTGCGTAAAACATCCCGATCTGCCTTAGCTCGGAGGGGTGGATCTACTTTGAGGTTTGTGTCGTAATCCTGCATGTCTTCATCGCAAAAGAATAAATGATAGGGAGTGACTGAACACGTAACAGATGAATTCTGCTTTCCCCTTTGAATATACTCAAGAGATTTTTTTGTACTGACCCCGGTAAAATGAATTTTAGATTCGGCGTATTTCGCCAGTTTGATATCTCGTGCGATCACCAGTTCTTCTGCCATGGAAGGTTTACCTGGTAACCCCAATTGTGTTGAAATGATTCCCTCGTTGATCAATCCCTGTGGGCTGATGCTTTTATCATCGGGTAGTTGAATAATAGTCCCATCAAATGCCTTTACATACTGAAGTGCCTTTAACAGCAGACCCGAAGATTGGATTGAATTGATCCCATCCGTAAATGCAATCGCACCGCTGATCTGCATGTCGAACATTTCTGCCAGTTCTTTTCCTTCGGCATTTTTTGTGACGGCGCCGGCAGGGTAAATGTTCACCGACAGTGACCTTGATTTTTGGATGATGTATTCAATATTGGCCTTATTGTGAATGACTGGATTTGTATTCGGAATCACGATCACTTCTGTATATCCGCCAGCTGCGGCAGCTTTTGCGCCGCTTTCGAGTGTTTCTTTAAATTCATACCCAGGATCGGCAAAATTTGAGAATATATCCATCCAACCTGGGGAAACATGAAGTCCGTCAATGTTGATCTCTTTATCGGCGGTTGCAGATAATTTTTGACCTATTTGTTTGACAATGCCGTTCTCAATAAAAATATCAGTGATTTGTCCGTTGAAAGAAGAAGTAGGATCAACGATGCAAGCCTGCTTAATGAGTATTTTCATTAAGGGGCGAAGATAAGGTTTCTGAAATTCATTGTTTAAATTATTCAGCCAACCTATCATCACGCGGACAAACGACTATTTTACGAGGTTCTCAAATGAGAAAAGCTGTCTCATTTTATTGAGACAGCTTTCTTTTTAAATGGAGTTTATCATTGGTTTATTTGTAGAAGTTTTCCTGTTATTTTCTTATCACCGATCCTCAGAACATAAATCAGGCTCGCTATTTGGCGAGTAGGCAGATTCAGTTCAAAAGTTTGTGTGCCAGAGGAAATAAATCCCTGGTAGATAGTTTTTACCCTTTGGCCGCTCATATTGTACACTTCCAGGTTTCCTTTGCCGGCTACCGGGGATGTTAATTCAAATTTAACCTTGTCACTGAAGGGGTTTGGATAAGCTTTCACCGTAGTTTGGGACGTGGTAACATTTTCTGACGTGATTGAAGTCCTTAGTGTTGTTGACGAAAGACAGCTCGCATCTGCACAACTGCGAATGCAGTTCTAGTTACAGATTAAACATCAAACATTGGATAGAATAGGAAATCTTGAAGTTTTCCGAATTGGAAATTTATTAAATGGGGCAATGCGGAATATT
>DASYSW010000490.1:0-8592 GCA_036002905.1 Chitinophagaceae bacterium | reverse complement strand
GAATTGACTATCTCGGCAAACCATTCGTCAAAAAAGGCGTGGTGACGCTTATACGGTGAGTGGTGAATGGTGAGTACGACAGTTTGCAATCTTCAAAGAAGTGCTCAGTCGACATTTAACAACAAACTTTTTCTTTGCGTTTCTTTGCGCCCCTACGAGAAATTTCTCTTCAGAGTTTTTACCCGCCGCCCAATTTTTTAAATAGGAAGGATAGTCTAAACAAAAAACAAATGAAGATGTTTAAATTGCCGGTCAATAGTCAATACATTGATCATTGACCATTCATCATTCACCATTGACCATTCACAACTATGCCTAAAATTGTTTTTATCACGGGTGCAACATCTGGATTTGGTAAAGCCTGTGCCGAGAAATTTGCCTCTCATGGCTATGATCTTATTCTTAATGGAAGAAGAGAAGAACGACTGGAAGAAATAAAGGCCCGGCTAGAAAAAAAATTCAATGTAGCTGTTTGCTTGTTACCTTTTGATGTCCGAAATCGTGGAAAGGTTTTTGAGGCAATACAAAATATTCCGGAAGAATGGCGGGGTATCGATATTTTGATCAACAATGCCGGTTTGGCTCTTGGTCGTGATTATTTTGATGAAGCTGATATCGACGACTGGGAAACGATGATCGACTCGAATGTAAAAGGGTTATTGTATGTGAGCAGGGCGGTAATACCTTACATGGTTAAGCACGGAAGAGGTCACATAATAAACTTGGGATCTATTGCCGGGATCGAGGTGTATGAAAAAGGAAACGTGTATTGTGCCAGTAAGTTTGCTGTTGATGCCATTAGCCAGTCGATGAGAATCGATTTGCTCAGGCATGGGATCAAGGTCACCAATATTGAACCCGGCGCGGCAGAAACGGAATTTGGTATCGTGCGGTTTAAGGGGGATGAAGCAACAGCAAAACAGGTATACAATGGCATTGTTGCCTTATCTGCGGAAGATGTCGCCGAAATTATTTACTACACCGCAACACTACCTCCTCATGTTTGCATAAATGAGCTGGTTGTCACGTGTACCCAACAAGCCAGCACCATCTATTTTAATAGGAAATAGTTCATATTTATTATAGGTATAAGCCGCATTAGCTCTTAGAAAAAATACTTAAGTCGCTAAAAACCTGGTTGTAAAGTTTATTCTTCACGATTGTAATTTTTAGATTTATGAAGTCATTCCAATACCAATCAATATGAAACGGCCGTCCTTATTTTCCGCCCTTTTACTTCTGTCAATTGGAGCATTTGCTCAAAAAGACGTCATAAGAATTCAATCATGCGACAACGCGATGATTCAGCACCAGGTTGACAGTCTCAAATCACTTTACAACAAAGACGGGTTTGTATTATTAAAGGAGGCGTCTGTGGCCATGGAAAGCGAATACGAACTCCCTGTGATCGTTCCGCTGGCGGAAGGAGGCTGGTACCAGTTCGTATTTGTTGGAGACTATACTTCTAAGTTGTATGAAGTGAGGATGTATGATTGGAATGAAAAAATGGTGGTGTATCAAAAAAAACAGTGGGGAGATATTGACGGAAACATTATTTCTTATTCTTACGTACCAAAATTCACAGAATACCACATGATGAAACCCGTCCAGGTAAACAAAAAGAAGAAAACTAACTTGTGTGGCTACGTTATGCTTTTCAAAAAAACCAAAGAGGTAACCGATACTTCACTAACCGCTCGAAAATAAAACCAAAACTTATCAATATAAAAGGGGTCCACGAGGACCCTTTTTGTTTTATAAGAAAAATGGTTAATGGCATTTGCAGAGATCATCCTTTACTGCGCTAGTGAGACCCTGATCTGCACTCCCGCCCTCGTATTTGTAACTGGAGCTGTTGTAGCGATCTTGGGGATCACGCGGTTCTGTTCAAAATACAACTTGATATTTATGCGGCTATTGAGGACGTAGTCAAGTGAAGGCGAGATACGAACAACTTTTTGGCCGGCGGTTCCAAAGGCTGTGTTCTGATCGAGTTTGCTATTCGCGGTAGCATCGTCACGCAAGCTAAAATCAAAACGGAACGTAAGATCATTATCTAGCTTCATTCCCTTCTTCCCGATCTTGATATTTTTGATAATGGGCACAGCTCTCTTACGCCAGTTGACACCTACCGTTATCTCGGTAGATTGGTTTTCCGCTAACTGGTAGTCGATCAAACTTAAGCTCAGCGTTCTTGATTTTTTATATTCAAAACTTGCCGAAAGTTGATTGACAAAACTCACATCAAACCCAAACAAAGGATTGAATGATTCCGAGATCGTAATGTTTGGCACGAGAAAATACGGAACAAAACTCGTATTGCCTCCTGTGGTATCTATGAAAGATGGATAACCGTAGTGGAAGGGATCCTGGAATAATTGAGCTGTATTAAAGCTGTTCATGCTCAAGTTGCTCTGGTAACCATGCCTGATCGTGAAATTGGTAAATATTTTTTGCAGTCCCTTTATTTTGCTCAGACCAGAATAAGTAATATTCCAATTTGGTCTCGGCAAAAGTCTTCCAAACGGGTTGGACCTGAGGTTCGCATTGGAATTTTTCAAAAGATCGATAGTAAGCGGATCTTTATTAGTATACGCAGCAAGAAATGCCGGGATCACGACATCTTGCGAATAGCGACCATATCCCTCCTGATAAGCCGGGTCGGTAGTACTGGGTGTTTTGGGCGAATATGGATTCTCTGAAGATAGTCTCTCCGACAGGATAGCACGATTCGCTTCAAACTGCTTAAAGGTTTCCGAAACAACGTTTGGATCAAACTTTCTAAATAAAGTTTGATAAGAGATGTAGGTGATATTAAAGCTACCCAAGGCGTAAGGGCTCAATCGTGTCAGGCCAACATTATCATAAATACTGGTGTCTTTATAGAGTTCCGAATATTGCTTGTCATAAGTTTTTTGCAGGTTTACATCAATATTCAAATCGCGGATGGGACTCAGTTGCGCGGTAATGCTTATTCTTTGACTGAAGTGTTGCCGGATGAGGTCATTAAACAACGTGTCATGAGTAAGTAATCCCCTCGCCCCATAGCTATTGATCCTGTTGGAATCCGGCTGGATCCCAAAAATAAATCCCCAGTCCGGTTCGCCGCTCCTGAAATTGTGACCAAAAAATTGTGTGCTGTCCAGGTAACCAGGCAAGATCGTCCCAAGATCTTCATTCCATTGCACCCCGATTCGTTTCAATGCAAGAACAAGTCTTCCAATAAACCTCGTTGCCTCACTTGGTGCGGGTTGCCATTTTGGATTTCGGACCCATTTCATCTTCTTGCTGGCCGTATCATTAGGATTTGCTTTTACCTTCAAACGCTTTGGTTCGGTGCTCTTTTGTACAGGTCCCTCATTATTGATAAGGCGCAAATATTTTGACTTATTATAGAGCTGGTTAAAATCAAACTCGCCATTCAGATTTGTAGTTTGCCCGTTCATTATCGTATTACCCAGCGTGCGGGCAAGCAACGAAGCCGCATCCCAATTATAGATCGCAGTATAACTTGCACGGATCGTGGTCCAATCCAGCAATGGGAGTTTTTGTGTAGGTAATGTATAAGATCCGGTAATATTTTGTGCAAAATGTGTCGTTCTACCACCGTCAAAGAAATTTTTACGAATAGAATCCTTCTTTTCTTCTGTATCAATTTTTCCGGCCGGTTCGTCCACTCTTGCATTATTGACCGCTGTATAATCAATTCGGATCGATTTTGTAAGATCCCAGTTCACGATATAATACCTGTCGAACAAAAAATATTTATCATAAGTTTCAGGAACCTTATAAGGGCCACCGCCAACATTGCGAGGAAGGAATGAACCAAACTGCCTGGATATATCAGCTTTGAAAGAGAACAACGACGGCAGGTAATTGAAATTAAAATCTCTTACCAAAGCCAGCCATGGTGACTTTGATTTGATAAGTTGCTTGAATGGCTCGACCGGTTTTACCTGCGGCGCGTAACTATAATCCAGTGCCGCTCTCGTTCGTCGCATCTGTTCTTTTTCAATCAATGGATTGTGATGCTCCATATTGATATAGGCATAATTGAATCCGAAATTTGAAATATCCCAGGGCTTCGGCTTCTTAGTTCCCGTCCTGTTTTTCCTCGCGTTTGTTACAGTAAAAGTCTTCGTCGTTGTAACATCCTCAGACACATTTCTAATAGAATCTGATTCAAACTTGGAAGTAGCCGCATCTAATTTTTGATTCAACTTTACGTCCTGATCGTATGGATCATATTCAGGTGTGCTGGATGTGCGGTTGACACTCGCGTATACCGGAAGTTGAATAGCAGCATTTTTCGGCAATAATTTTCCAAGGTCAAGATTGGTCGACACATCGAATTGATATTGATCTTCGCGACTTCGTTCATTCACTCGTTGTTCCAATGTTCCAAAACCAGTGCTTCTGACACTGCCCGCCAGCGAGAGTGTTCCAAGATCGGCGAGATTCACATCAACTCTGCCCACTGCGGCATAACCACCTTTTTCATCTAATCGCGATAAACGAAGTTCATTGAACCAGGCTTCGGCACAGACATCTTCCTGTCCCACATTCTCAAGACCCATTAACATCCCCTTTACCTCGCCTAGATTGGGATCTCCGAGTATTCCATATATACGGCCGTTTGGAAGAACCTTTCGATAGTATTGCGAAACAAGGGCTCCGGATCTGTTTCTTTCTAATTTCAAATTGACGAGATCCTGCAGATCAAAATCAAGATTATTTTCGGCAGGCCATATCAACAATGAATCAGCAGTGAACCATGGCGTAACTTTTAATGGAATTTTTATTTCGTAGTAATTGCCGGCAAAATCATTTCCAATCCTGATAACACCCAGCACATCACCATCTTTGAAATTCGTCCCGGGAGCATTTGCATCTTCAATATGAATGAACATCGACATTCTTCCAAACTGGCGCAGATCAAGATTCATGGTTTTGAACACACCACGTGCTTTATTATTAAACACACTGTTGCTTAAGCCACAAACTTTAAAACTAAGCGACTGCTCGTTTAACAACAACTCAACATTGTTATTACTAAGTTCTTGTTGCCTTTCAATACCTGGTGGTATTCGGTAAGGTATCGGCTCGCGGGAATCATTTTCTTCAATATTTACAGCAAGCACATTTGTAGAAACAGGATCGTTGGCAGGCAGGTTTACATAATTACCAGTTGTATCAATGTTGAAATTGAACTTGCGCCATTGATTTCGTACTAATTCTAATTTTCCAAAACGGCAAACAATGGTGTCATCAAAATTGGTAAGGAACATCCTGATAAAACGAATGGACTTAAAATCCGGAATGTTTCCAATCTTATTTTGAAATGAACTGACCGGGATCCTGAACAAATACCAATGTTCAATTCGACTGCTTCCATCCGGCAGGTCAACATGTGCTTCTCTCACGTCAGTAATGTAAGGGTTATTCGCGGTGTTCATGCCCGGTCTCAAATCAACACGATATTGGAAATATTCTTCTGCCTCATTCATTGTGTTATCACGGTTCAGATCTTCCTGGTCAGGATACAATGTTTCCGCATTTGTATATTGGGAATTGTTGTCGGCTATGGGCGAATTGCCCTGGGGATTATTAAAGTCTTTATACCTGGCCAGAATACCGTCGTTGCCAGTAAAAGAATTGTCCCGGTAATTTTTGAAATCATCATGTGACGGGTCCTGTTCGGCCTTCTGAAAAATTGTTGAACCAGTACCGTAAAGAGAACCAAGTGCATTTAAATAGCCCGAGAACTTTCTTTGCTCCGCAGTGTCAGTTAAGCCGTCGTATCCTACATCCTGGTAAGGTCTGTCGGCGGGATCATTGCTAAATGCATTTGTAACCTGCAAGGGGTTGCTTGGCACTTGTCCCCAAACACTACTTGTATCAACTGGCGGCTGATTTTTGGGAGTGGGTAATCCGTTTTCGTATTGACGTTTGCCATCTTTCAAAATATCTTCAGAAATATTTCCAAGGTTGAAATATAATTTGCCTCCCGAACTACCTGGCTTATTAATAAACGGATCCTGCAACCAAAATTCAATGTATTCGATATTGCTTGTTTCGAAATCGGTTTGATCAACGTTACGCATGATGCCACCAAAAGCCTTTTTTGGATCAAGTAATTCGCCCGTCGATGGATTTACGTCGGTTCTGAAATTGTATTGGCCCTTCTCCCGCGGATAATAAGAAAGATCAAAAGTGGTAAGCTGTCCCTGTCCAAGATTTGTTGTTCTTTCCGGAAAGATTTCCTGCTGCAATACCATCCTGGATTCCGGTTTTGACAGTTCGGTAAGATTATTTCTTAAGGGATTATTAGGATTGTTTCTTTCCTGCAAAACGGGCTCGATATTGTACCATGCGATCTTTGCCCGGTTGTAAGCGCTTGAAAGGTCATTGTTCAGCGTAGCCTCGGGAAAGAGAATATTCCCGAACTCATCCACGGCATTTTGTGGCACAGAAGCAAGTGTCCAGTTTATAAGAGGAAACCGAAGATCAATGCTGCTGCGTGTTCCTTCAAAGTCATCGATATAGCTTTGCCCGCTGCTTCCTTTCCCGATTTGTTTTGGATGTCCCGGAATTAATTCGGCTACTTCACCATACGCGGTAATACTCGAGGGTGTTGTGGTGGAATAGAACGGAAGTTTATCAAGCCATTTTGATAACCGGGGAACCTCATTTCTATAGTCAAAGTCGGCACCGATCATGGTGTTTTTGATGGGGTCCTCGCCATAATTTGTTTTTGTAAAGAATGGCCGCTCACCCAGTCGCACCATCGTGGCACCGAGAGTCAGGTGTTGATTAACGAGATAGTCAAGTCGCAAGCCGATATAATTCTTTTGCTGTATTCCAAACGTTGCATTGTTTTCATATTGCACCTGTACTGGCAAGCCGGTGCTGATAATAGCCGGGTTAATGATCTTCAGTGTCCCGAGATCATAGTTGATCTCATAGTCGATGTTCTCCCGTAATACCTGTCCTCCGGCGGTTACCGTTACTGAATTTCGCGGAATGTTGTAGCCAAGTTGGTAATCTGTGTTGCTCGTCGATGTGGATTTTCCTTCGATCACGAAGCGATCCAGGTTGGCGTAGGTCTGTGCGATGGCCTTTATGGTGTCGTACAAAGGATAAAACAAATATTTATCACGATCTGCCTGGTTCTGATAAACCGAATCAAGTGAGTGCCCGAAAGGTTCAAGCTCGGGAAAAATGATGCGGCTCTGGGATGGAATAACGGTGAATCCTTCTACATAGTCAAAAAATCCGTTTGGCTGCGGATCGTTTTGATCATTTAATCTATCAAGATTTAATAACGAGAGAAGTGGTTGACCTTTGAACTGTTGAATCACTGGATCCGGCGGTAGGTATCTTTTCTTACCAAGACTCGGCTCTTCGTACAAAACATCAAGCTGAAAATCCTTCCTGTCCAACTGGCCATATCCTACAGAGTATACGTTTTTCATCATCAGGTCCCAAATCGGTAAGGATGGCCTTTGCGAAGTTGCTTTCAATAATTTCAGGAATAAAACTTTTTGAGTGTTCCCCGTTGAATCGGGAGGAAAGTCTTGCGAAAACTCCCCCACTCTATGCAACTTGCCGTTGTACGTATACTCAAACGCTACGGCTAAGACTTCATCCGGTTGTAATTGTTGGTTCAAAGAAATGAAACCTATCTGCGGGTTAAAGTAATAATCTGTTGGTTGAAGTTTTCGTGCAAAGGTTTTTTCGAAATCCTGTACGGGTTGCAAACCGAATGCGGTTAAAATACTTGTGACGGCAGTAGAATTGCGGGCGGCTGGATTGCTCTTGATGCTATTATAAAGACTATTTGCATTATTGTCCGGCAGAGTGTTACCACCTCCTTCAGCGAGATTAGCCAAGCCAACAATGTCCCTGGTATCGGTGGTGGCACCGGTGCGGTTAGTGACCCAAACTTCGATCCGCTGTATTTGTATCGCAGAATTTACAATGGGTAAATTCTTCATTGATTCATTGAAATGATTTCGGAAATATTGCGCTAAGAGGAAATGTCGGTTTTCTTCATACTCATCTGCCTTCAGCGAAAACCTTTGTGTTGCGGAGCCGCCCTGCAAGCCAAGTGTTTGTCGCGTTGACCGTTGATTGGCAAGCGCCCCTGTAATGAACAATTTGCCGAACTGTAGCTGTGTTTTTATTCCAAAAAGAGACTGAGCACCGGGGATCAATGTTCCCTTCGTGGTAAAATTTATATTACCCGCCTGGAATAATTTCAGGATCTCATCATCCTGTCCATGATAGTCGAGCTTAATCTGATTTTCGTAATCAAAATTGGCGAGGGTATTATAATTGATCGGCAGTTTTAATTTATCGCCAATGTTTGCGTCCACCTGCAATTGAGAGTTCATATTGAAATCAAAACCGCCATTTTTTCTTGCTCTTTCCGGGAGAGTTGGATTCTTTGTGTTCTGACCCTGGTATCCGGCAAGGATGTCAACATACCCAGATGGTTTAATTTCAATCTTTCCATTCCCTGTAATACGATTGACCCAATTGTTCTGGAATTTGAACTTCGGCTTATATGTGCGTCGGTTCATATCGCTT
>DASYSW010000489.1:0-11971 GCA_036002905.1 Chitinophagaceae bacterium | reverse complement strand
TCACCCCGCCTTTGAAAACTCAGAAGAGAGTTACATGAACAATTCAATTGATGCTGTTGAAGTAAGAGCGCTAAAGAAAATTTTAAATGAAAGATGAATTTTACACAGGGCCCATCTGTGAATCCAGCTGGCTGCTGCCGTCGGAACTTTCTCTTAAGATATTGCCCAGGTATTCATTGCAATTGGGGCACAACACTTCCTTATGTTTACCGATGCCGTAAAAGCCGGCCACATGAGCCTGGTCTCCAGTTCCGTTCCACCCGCATTTAGAACAGGCCAGTTGTTCATCATCAAAAGTGCGTTCTTTATATACTATATCTTTTGCATTCATAGGTTTCGTTTGCGGGTTGGTTGCAAAATTTTGGCCAGTAATGGCAACACTTGGCTTTATTTCTTCATAAGATCAAGTTTGTGCTGAAATTGTTGAGATTGTTTTGATGTAGAAGAGTATTCTGATGAAATCGTGACATAAATCCAAGCAAGCCTATTTTGAATATATTCCTGAAATAACATACTTTGAATTCCCCAGTCACTTCTCTCTTTAAGATTCCGCTCAACTTTAAGGGTTCGCATTTATAAACTCTCTAAATAGAAAACTTATGCCATTTAATTTAATTGATTAGGCTAAAAGCCTTCTTCCATTCGATTTGATTTCGAGAGCGGCGAATTCTCTTGGCGAGACCGAACGTGGAATTCAACGGGTCATTAATGGGAGCATTCCAACTGTGTTTTCCGGATTTCTTAAAGATCCGAATGCGGTGGTTGATACCATAAATGGTAACTGGTTTGATTTTACCAACGTAAGATTAAAACGGGAAGCTCGACTATAACTGAGGACTCTTACACGCAACTAAAAAACCTTGTCGCAATTATTAAGGCATTCTCCCCGGTACATTTAAAGTTGGAGGCTATACCGATAATACTGGTGATGCTTCGGGCAACCTGGCTCTTTCGCAAAAAAGAGCTGCCGTTGCTGCAGCGATCGTAAAACAAGGCGCGAATAAAACACAGATCACAAAAGCGGAGGGCTATGGCCCATGAATCGAAGAGTCTCTGTTCGCGTGAAATCAAAATAACTGCGGTGTTAAATAGCCGTGTCTCTCAAAATATTTTCTATAATGAAGAGACACGGTTTGTTTTTCGGGCTGCTTATTTTTCTAAAAATTCTTTCAATTCTTTGTCCATAAAAGCGGTCCAGCCTTCGATAAAATTCTTCTTTGCGAGCTCCGGATATTTTGCTGGCATAAATGATTCTACACCTTCATGAGTCAATACCAGTCTCGTTCTGTTCCCCTCAGGAAATAATTCAAAACTCACTAACGAGCTCCCGGGATAACCCGCATACTTCCATTCAATCGATATTTTTTTCAAAGGCATCACTTCTTTTACTTTCCATAAATGCATGAAATCCTTCCCTTCGTGATGAACATTAAATTGAGTTTCGAAGCCCTTTTCCGGTTTGAAATTTTCAAGCTGTGGAAAATACCAAACTCTCATTTGGTTTATATCCGTTATTGCTTTCCAAACATTCTCAACGGGGGCGTTGAATATTCTCTTAATTGTCACGGGACGATCTTCATTTCTATTTTTATCTGACACCAGGTCATTAAGACGATCGAAACTTTGATTCCATCCATCATTCATACCATCGAGATACGGCCGGCCTTCTTCCGTGATGTTCGATATGGCTGCGTGCAAACTGATTTTCGTCTTCCCATCTTCGTCTGAGAAAAGAACTGTGTTGAGTATTTCAAAGAGGCGATTCCCCTGTTTGTCAAGAGCGGCACATGTAAACACCAATTTCACCGGTTCAACAATTTCATGAAATTCCCCATCCATTGGATAAACTGTTCTATCAGGTGCCTGCATGTGAATAAGGATTTCACCTCCGGGCCTTGCATCTACCATACACACGGGGTTTGTAAAATCCTTTGGCCCCCACCATTTTTCCACCTGGGCCGGATCTGTCCATGCCCTGAATACAACATCTCTCGCCACGTCGATCACACGCGTCATCGTCATTTCTTTTTCAGGTGAAACACTCCTGAGATATCCTTCGAGTTTAAAAATATTTTGTTTCAGACCAATGTCAGCTTTAAATGTTTTCACAGTTTTATCTCTTTCTTCCTCTGTATCGAAGACCATCCGCCATTCAAGTAACGTCTTTTTTCCCTGCGGAGTAAAATTGACTGTCGTTTGAAACTTGGGCCCGGTCACATGTTCATAAACAATTCGTTTGTGTTTTACTATTTCACGAAAGATGCTTTTGTTTTTATAATCCGTTCCGTCGGGACCGTGCATGATAAATTCCCAGCTACCACCCGGTCTTAAATCCATTTCGAACATCGTGTTGGTAAAGCCGTTGGGGCCCCACCAGTTTTTTATGTGATCGGGATCAGTCCATACTTTCCAGACCAGTTCGATCGGGGCATTTAATACTTTCGTAATGGTGAGCTCTTTCCCCGGCGACAATACTGTATCAGTTACCATAATTTGCTTTTTAAAATTTATAAATGGGGTTTTTATTTTCTTGTAGTTGAAAGATGCTTCTTCTTTTTTTTCGGTTGTTTCTTTTGCAATTCGTCGAGATAAACTTCGAGAGCATCCAGTCTTTGCGTCCAGAATTTCCTGTATTGTTCCACCCAGCCTGATACTTCGTTCAGCTTATCAAGCTTTGCTTCGCAGTAACGGTGCCTTCCCTGTTGCTTAATGGTGATAAGTCCGCACTCTGTAAGGATCTTTATATGTTTCGATATCGCGGGTCTGCTTATGTCGAATTTTTCCGCAACCGAATTCAGGTGTAATGACTGATGTGCGATCATATTGATGATCTCCCTTCTCGTTGGATCTGCAATGGCCTGGAAAACATCTCGTCTCATTTTTAATGCTATTAAGTAACCAATCGGTTACACAAATGTATATGAAACCTTTTGGTTACGCAAAATTTTTTTAGTTGGGTAGTGAATTGGCTGATAGAAAAGTAAGAATGCATTAAGCCGGGTTCATCCGGGCAAAGGCTTTTTGCAATTCGTCGGGTCCGGCTTTGATCATGGCTTCACTAAAACCCCAGGTGATCGCCGATTTGCCCTGCTTTAGCTGCTCAAAAGCGGCCTCAATAAAACCGGCTATCGGCGGGAATTCATCGTGAATTCCTTTGCCACCAAGATCAGTATTCAGGGCGGGAGGAATTAATTCGATCACCTCGATATTTTTTGATCTCAGCATATGTCTCAGCGAAAGAGAGAAAGAATGAAGAAAGGCTTTTGATGCGCAATACACAGGAACTTTTGAAAGAGGCGAAAAGGCTAACCCCGAACTGACATTGATAATAGTGTTTAGTGAATTTAGATTCAAAAAAAGTGAAGTCAGATGCAGCGGTGCCTCAATATTTATTGTTATCTCGTCCTTTGCCCGTTGAAAAAAATTATTATCATCGATGGACATCCATTGCTGGATACCTGCATTATTGATCAAAACGTTCAGGTCATTGTGCTCATTTTTTATCCATTGAAAAAGGTCCGCTCTTTCTCTGGCAATTGACAAGTCGCACACTCTTGTTGTAACGGAAGGAAGGTTTTCGGCTGCCTCTTTTAAAACAGATTCGCGGCGTCCACAGATAATTACTTTGTTATCGTCCTGTATAAATCGTTTTGTCAACCCTAGCCCGATACCGGTTGCCCCACCGGTAACGAGAATCTTGTTTCCTGAGAGTTTCATATTTAAATTTTTTTTCGAAAATAAAGGGGAAAACATCGCTCAAATATAGAATGGATTATTCCGAAACTAATTTATCCCGACCAACGATTTATTTAAACAAGGCAATAATTGTAACTTCGCGGGAATTTTAAAAACAGATAAAGTAATGGTTCTTCCCATTGTAGCGTACGGACACCCGGTGTTAAGAAAAATCGCCCAGGATATAGATGCCGGCTTTCCACAACTTGAAAGGCTTATTGCTGATATGTGGGAGACCATGTATGCCAGCAACGGGGTAGGACTTGCCGCTCCACAGGTAAATAAAGACATCAGGCTTTTTATCGTCGACAGCCAGCAAATTTTCAACAACCTGGAACCGGACGAAAAAGAGAAATTCCCCGATGAACCAGGTATAAAACAGGTTTTCATCAATGCCCATATCGAAGCGATCAATGGGGAGAAATGGTCCTATAACGAGGGCTGCCTGAGTATCCCCAAAATCCGCGAGGACATTTCACGCAACGAAAATGTTACTCTCAGGTTTGTCGACGAAAATTTTAATCCCCGAGTTGAAACCTATCGGGGAATCACGGCGCGGGTCGTGTTGCATGAATACGATCACATTGAAGGGAAGTTGTTCATTGACTACCTGACCCCGTTGAAGAGAAAGTTAATGAAAGGGAAACTGGATGATATTTCAAAAGGAAAAGTGAATGTTGATTATAAAATGGTATTCCCAAAATGATCTGAAGAAATTTAATGGCTATTTTGCAGGGATGATAAAATCGATCATGCCTGCTTTTTTTTGCATGCTCATTACCCAACCTGCTCTTTGTCAGAATGATTCCCTCGACAATGAACGGTTAAAAAAAATGGTGACACTTTCAGAAGTCGTTGTCCGGAATAACCTTGACATTTCAAAATTTCTTCAACTAATAAAGAACGACACAACTTTTTATAAAGCTTTTCGCACGTTGCGAATTCTCGGTTTTACTTCGTTGAACGATATAAGAATGATGGACAAAGAGAAAAATGTGAAGGCATCGCTCCAAAGCAGGACCATTCAACATGTAAAAAATGGTTGCAGGACAATGGAGATAGTGGAAGAATCTACGACGGGTAACATGTACGACAAGGATAAAAACTTCAATTATTATACGGCTCAGCTTTATGCCAGCCTTTTTTTTACGAAACAAGAAGTGTGTGGCGAGAACAATATTGTGAAAGGCGTTGAACTTAGTACAAAATCCAAATCAGGAATTGAGAAGCATAAAGAACAATTGAAAATGCTGTTCTTTGATCCGGGGAAAAAAATTCCGGGCATACCCTTTATCGGAAATAAGATAAACATTTTCGATCCTGATGTAGCAAAGAACTATGACTTTTCTGTTGATATGAATGATTATAATGGCCAGGACTGTTATGTGTTTGTCGTAAAAGCAAAGGACGATCTAAGCAGCACGGAGAAGGACAATATTGTTATCGATAACATCACCACCTGGTTCAATTCAAAAACTATGGAAATTGTCGGTCGCAACTACGACATAAGCTATGATGCCGGTATATACGATTTCGACGTCCACATGGAGGTGCAGATGACTCACTTTGGTACCTATCTTGTTCCAAAAACGCTTTACTATAATGGCACCTGGGATATGGTATTTAAGAAAAGAGAAAGAGGAGTGTTTACAGCGACGCTGTTTGATTTTAATGATAATGAGTGATGAATAATGAATAATGAGTTATAAGGAATAATCATCACTGATCATTAGCGTCCTAAACATGAAAATTTTAGTTCTTTGGAAGTATTATTTGATAAGCATTTCAGGACTTTTTATAGTTGAAACGATTTCAGGTGAATTTTAGAAATAAAAACCATCTTGGGACCTAGTATAGCCGGGACGACGGTAAGACGATAAGAGAGACACAAATCCACTGAAACGCCTTCCCGTCTTTCCGGCAAAAAAATGTTTAGGGCGCTAGTGATCATTGATTACTGATTACTCATTCGACAACTACTGCCTGCTGCCAATCGAAGAAGTATACTTTCTCCATTTCTCAATCAATTGCTTCATGTCATCAGGTAACTCTGCCTGGAAAAACATTTCTTTACCGGCTGCCGGATGAATGAAGCCGAGAGTTTGTGCATGTAGCGCATGCCGCGGACAAATGGCGAAGCAATTTTCTACAAATTGTTTGTATTTGCTAAACACAGTTCCCTTCACGATTTTATCGCCGCCATAAAAATCATCATTGAAAAGCGGGTGGCCGATGTGCTTCATGTGCACACGTATCTGGTGAGTGCGACCTGTTTCCAATACGCATTCAACGAGCGTGACATAATTAAATCTTTCAACAACTTTATAATGAGTAATAGCTTCCTTACCATGTTCCCCGTCCGGGTAGGCCTCAAATAATTTCCGAAATCGCATGTGCCGGCCTACATGCGCGATGATCGTTCCTTCATCACTTTTCATATCGCCCCATACCAGCGCAATGTATTGTCGTTTGATAGTGTGCTCATAAAATTGTTTGGCCAGGTGACTCATGGACCTCTCTGTCTTTGCGATAAGTAGCAAGCCACTTGTGTTTTTGTCGATGCGATGCACCAAACCAAACCTCGGCAGTGCATCTTCCGTTATTCCTTCCGCTCGCAAATAATAAGCAAGGCCATTCAACAAGGTACCCGTATAGTTTCCACTTCCGGGGTGTACCACCATACCTGCGGGTTTGTTGATCACCATCAGATCGTCATCTTCATATACAATATTGAGGGGGAGCTTTTCGGGAACGACCTCGGTCTCTTCGGGGCTCATGTCCGAGTAAAGAATGATCTCATCCTGCGACTTTACCTTGTAATTGGGACGAACTTCCTTTCCATTGACCAGCACCATGCCGGCATTGATCGCTTGCTGCAATTTGTTCCTCGTAGCCCTTTCAATTCGGTGCATCAAAAATTTGTCAATTCGCAATGGTTCCTGGCCGTGGTCAACGGTCAGGTTAAACCTTTCGTATAGCTCATCACTGCTTTCCGCTTGCTCTCTGTTATTGGTATCCTCTGTTTTCATTTTATGATGTCGCCTTTTGTGCGAGGCTTGCCCATCCATTCGGGCGGGTGTCACTCACTTGTACTGAATAACATTGCCCTACAAGCGGACAAAGTTAAAGGGTTGCTTCATTGTTCATAAATTTGCTGTTTTATATGCCGAAACAGACAGTGAAATTCCGCGACCTTGGTCAAATGAACTATAAGCCTGCCTGGGATTACCAGGAGACCTTGTTACAACAAAATGTGCGGATAAAGTCAGAGGTGGGTAACTACGAAGCCGTTGTCAACAACCCACTCACCACTCACCACTCACCACTCACCGAGCTCACAACTCAGAACTTTCTCCTTTTTGTCGAACATCCCCCTGTGTTTACTCTTGGTAAAAGCGGAAATATCAACAACGTTTTACTCAGCGAAGAAAGATTGAATGAGAAAGGCATTGAATTTTTCAAGACAAACAGGGGAGGGGATATTACATTTCACGGTCCTCAGCAGATCGTTGGCTATCCCATTCTTGACCTTGAAAAATTTGATACAGATATAGGTCACTATTTGCGCAACCTTGAGCAGGTGATCATCCTCACCCTCGCTGATTACGGTATTGAAGGAGGACGATCGAAAGGGGAAACGGGTGTCTGGATCGATCCCGAGACGAAAGGACGTGAAAGAAAGATCTGTGCTATTGGTGTCCGTTGCAGCCGCTGGATCACGATGCATGGGTTTGCGTTTAATGTAAATACAGATCTCAGTTATTTTAATCATATCATTCCCTGCGGTATTCAAAATAAACAGGTCACTTCGTTACAACGGGAATTAGGACGAGAAATTGACATAGAGACAGTAAAGGAAAAAGTAAAACAAAATTTTGAAAAAGTCTTTGATGCGGAATTGATCAGTGATGAACCTTAGAGATGGGTCAAAAGTCTTTTTCGATATAGAACTTATGCTTCTCTTTTAATTTATCGTCAACATATAGTTCGAACTTAAACCATCCGGCATGATAGAAGTTAGTCTTATCAACGATCAGCGACTGATCCTTTAAATTTTTTATTTCGAACAGAAAATTATCGCTCTCATCATAAAACTTCACCGAATACTTCTTTGAACTCGCGTCCGGAAGATTAAGGTGTATATTTCCATCCCTGGCGGTATAGACATACATCGAAGGAACAAAAATATTAGGCCTGTTTCTTGAATCGTAGCCTGTTGCCTTAAGGGTTGAGTCCATATTTTTCGACGGTTTGTTGACCTCGGCACTAAAAGGATCGAGTACTTTCTTTTGTTCGACAAGCACCACCGTCGAATCGATCACTGGCCGCTTGGATTTTGTGAATATAAATTGCGACCCATCAAGTACAATAAAGAGACGATAGTACATGTTGTCACTGTTTGCTTTTGTATCAGCATAACCGTTCTCTTTATTCATCGGGTCAGGAACAGACAGGATGGTTTTATAATTCTTAAGGCTGTCGAATGAACGTTGAATGTTGATCTGCTTTACACGCTGGTATGTATTGAGCCAACTGATGATTATTCGACCGCCGCCTGCATTTTTTACAGAAAATTTTGGAAGAGTATCCTGGGCAGCGAGTTGATAAAATACAGAAGCAAGAATGGTCAGCAGCAGTATATATTTTTTCATCATTACTCTAAAGAAAAAAGGTTTGGATTCTGTTTCAAATGCCAGCAAAGATAGGAGAGTGAGTAAGAAAACTCAGAAGATTAACGTTCTTTTTGGCAAAGAAAAATTCCCCTGTAAACCACCACTATGCACAATGAGAACATTACTGTTAGTTGGAAACCGATTGCTTCGAATCATGTCTGAAATTGCATAGAATAATTTACCGGTATATACAAAATCTGTAGGGACCGAAGTTTGTTTGTAAAATTCATTCATGAAGTTGATCAGCCCGATTTTATGTTTGGCGTACCCCCCAAAATGGTACCCTGTCACGAGTTGAAATTTTTTATGTCTTTCTGCCAGCGACAATAAGTTGAATAATCCTTCTTTAAGAGCCGCTTCGTCTTTAATAACCACAACGCCGACTGTTTCCTGGTGAGGTAAACTTGCCTTCACCAGGCCGGCCATCATCGTTGATGTGCCAACAGCACAAGCTATGTGAGAAAAATTTTCCTTTTTACAATGGTCTAAAATTTCCGCGGCACCCTCCGCGCCGAGGCGTCCATACCCGCCCTCATTTATCAAATAGATTTCACCAGCAGACTCCGGTATTTCCCGGGGTAGTTTTTTGTTCCGATAGTCTTCGCGACTCGTAAAAATCAACCGCATGCCACATTCCATTGCCTCGAGCAACGTGTGTGAAAATTTTTGAGGTTGCTCGCCGCGGATAATGCCGCTTGTTTTGAAGCCGTACAGCTTGCCCATAGCCGCGGTGGCAATAATGTGATTGGAATAAGCTCCACCAAATGTTATGATATGATCTTTTTTCCGATTTCTGGCATCCTGCAAGTAATATTTCAGCTTAAACCATTTATTGCCTGAGATCACAGGATCAATTTTGTCAAGGCGAAGGACGGAGACCCGGATATTTTTTTGGTTGGCTGCAGGAAAATCAACTTCATCAACCGTAATTGAATCAAATAACAACGAGTGCATAATCGAAATTAAATTAATTTCGCTCCGATTTAAAAATCCACAGCATGGAAACGACTTCGACAACACTGGTCATTTTAGCAGCAGGCATGGCGTCCCGGTACGGGAGTGTTAAGCAGATCCAGGGTTTTGGCCCCGGGGGTGAAACATTAATGGACTATTCCATTTATGATGCGATACGCTCGGGATTTAACAAGATTGTATTCATTATTCGGAGAGAATTTGCAAACGATTTCAAGCAAATTTTTGAACCCAAATTGAAAGACAGCGTAACCATTGAGTACGTTTACCAGGAGATGAATTCATTTACGGAAGGTGTACATGTGCCGGCGGAGCGAAAAAAACCATGGGGTACCGCTCACGCCGTATTGTGTGCAATGGAAAAAGTAAACGAACCATTCGCCGTCATTAACGCTGATGATTTTTATGGTTATGACGCTTTTAAAAAAGCCAGTAATTTTTTGGAAAGCGAATGTGCGGCCGACCGGTATGCGATATTAGGATATGACCTTCTCAAAACTCTTTCTGACAATGGCACAGTCAATCGCGGTGTTTGTGAGGTAGATAAGGAGGGAAATCTTACCTCCATTGTCGAAAGGATCAACGTTTCAATGAAACATGGCAAAGTCATATGCGACGATAACAAACATCCAAAAGAGTTGCCTTTAGACACGAGTGTGTCCATGAATTTCTGGTGCTTTCATCCTTCAATTTTTGAATACACGCGAAAGCTATTTCGTGAATTTTTACGAGACCACCTGCACGACCCAAAGTCCGAATTTTTTATACCTATCGTTGCCGATCAGTTTATAAAGGATGGGGGTGTTATCAGGGTAGTCACTACACATGTACCATGGTTTGGAGTTACCTATAAAGAAGATGCCCCTGAGGTGGAGAAAAATCTAAAGGCGCTAGTTCACCAGGGAGAATACCCAAACAGATTGTGGGCTGAAGCAAGCAAGTAAAGTGGATGTTTACGATTTTCTCCTGGCAGCTCTTATACTGAATATATTTTTACTTCAGCGCCTGTTAATCCCCTTTTACCATAAATACAAAGTCCTGTATTTTCTTCACCTGCTGAACCTTATCAAGCCCCAATAAAGAAGATTTGGAAGAGAGCTTTACATTTTCGTAGAGCGAACTTTTCTTCAGTTCATCCAGCACCTGGTAAATGTATTTTGATTGAACTGCGAATACGGCTCCTTCCGCTTCTGTTTCTTTCGCACTGAGAATACCTATCACCTCTCCATTGTGATTAAATATCGGGCCACCGCTGTTGCCGGGATTCGCAGCAATAAAGATCTGGCAGCTCAAAGTGTCACCATTGTAGCCCGTTCTAGCACTCAGATAACCTTCACCATATACAACTTCATCCCTTGGATACCCCAGCGTAAATATTGGTTCAGCAATTTCTGAAGTTGCTTTTTTAAAACTATATGGCAACGATAAAAACGGCTTGAAACTCTCATCATCGATCTTGATAATGGCTACGTCTCTCGCCACATCAAGTTTTACTACGAACGCTTTAAATTGATCACCCTTGTTATTTTGGACAAAAATGTTTCTTGAATTCTTTACAACATGCGCATTCGTGATCATCAATCCTTTTGGATCTATCAAAAAACCTGTTCCATTATACCGCACGGGAGTGGACATAACGGGTTGTTGAGTTTTCTTATCAACATAATTGATCTTATTATCCAGGACTTTTTGGTTCTTTTCGACTGCGTTCACTCTGTGCACCAATTCCTGCACCTTAGGGTCTTTTATCTGGGGAGTAAATAAAATTATGAGTATAGTCAGTCCGATCGCCGTAATTCCTGCGATCGAAGCGGCGATAGCCGTGACACGTTTGTATTTGTTCCATAAATAGACAACCTTCGCTCCACCTCTTAATTTATCTGAATGGATCTTGCCCTGTTGAGTGAGATCAATGTGAGTTTCCTGTAATGCATGTTTAAATTTCTTCCATTCCCCAAACCGGTTCATTTGCTGTAGGAACAATGTATGTTCCACCACCAGTTGATCGACCTCGGGGTTGGTTTTTCTCAGTTGCTCAAAATACAAGCGCTCATCCGGGCTCATTTCACCCCGGATGTAGCGTTCAACTGTATCAAGAATTTTAATATCATCCATTGCCGTTTCCGTTTTTATATTGGGCAAAAAATATCTTTTTCAACCGTACCAGGCATTTATATTTCTGGTTTTTGGCATTTTCTGCATTAGTGTATCCAAAGAACGAAGCAATTTCCTGCATACTCTTTTTCTCCAAATAATACGCTTCTAAAAGACTTTTGCAGGGTTCACCTAAACTGCCGATCGCCTTCTCCATGGCCTGGAATTCACTGTTGATCCTTTCATTTTCCTCCAGGTCTTCTTCTACCGGCACCGTATCCTGTAGATTTTCGATCGCGGGGGCATAACGGTTCATTTGTTGAAGCCGCTTCAACCATAAACGTCGGCTTACTGAGTAAACGTATGTCTTTATCAGACAGTTAAGCTCAAAAGTCCCTGATCTGACCTTCTCATAAAGAACTATCATTGCTTCCTGGAAAATATCCTTCGCGTCGTCAGTCGAGCCACTGTTATTGATGATCAGCGACTGTATCATA
>DASYSW010000488.1:0-3624 GCA_036002905.1 Chitinophagaceae bacterium | reverse complement strand
ATCGTATTGGCAAGAAAGTTAAGTTAATGATAAGGTATAAAATAAAACCCGGACAAACATCCGGGTTTTATTTTATTATGGTTTTCCACTTGTCTAGTGAACTGTCTTTTTGGTTTTATATGTTCTCCTGTACGGATACTTTTTGTCTTTATGTCTTCCCAGGAGATAACCACTCGCTCCGCCAACAACACCACCTATTACTGCTCCTCTTGCATGATGTTTACTGATCAATGCCCCGGTAGCAGCACCTGCACCAGCTCCAATCACACCATATTTCTTTCTGTGACTCCAGCCCTTCTTGTGCTCTACCGTGACGGTATGTTTCTGTGCCGCGACTTCAACAAAAGCGCCTGATATCATAGTTAGTCCAAAAGCCATTGTTATTATTAAAAAGATCTTTTTCATAAAATGTAATTTTTATTTTTCAATATGCTGACTCCTATCCTTACACTAACATTCAAAAACAACATTCAAGCCAGCGCCGATAAAAAGAGTGACTTGATTAAGTCTTAAAAAGTTTTACATAACAGAATAATAAATGTGGGATAGAATAAATGATAATCTTTAGTAAAAAATTGCCCATTACTTCGGAAGAAGAAATCCAAGTGTAAAACTTTTCTTAACTCCCATTAACAGGGATTGGAGATAGTAGTAAGAAACCATTCGCGTCGGATCTCTTTGATAGGCTACTTTGCCTGTGCGTTTTCGCTCCGGCAATGATGCATCCTTGTTCAGCGGGATGATGGCATGACGCAATACGAAGGATGCAAAGTCGGCTACATTTTTTTCGTCAGTGTGCTTTTTTAGTTGCTGGATAATGAGACGATGATAGGCACCGACAATTTTCCCGGTGGATCGCTGCTCGGTCATGGTAAAATCAAATGATAAAAAATCAAGGAAGCCTGACTTGATCCTGATCTTGCCGAGGTTTTCTGATGAAGAATTTAATTTTGTAAGCTCGAGTTTTTCGAATGCGCCCCTTATATAGTAAGGTTTATTTTTTTGCAGTGGCATCATAATGACGCCATGCGTGGTTCCTGAACCCATAACAGAACCATCGACGTTTATCGTCATATAAGCCGGGTCAGAAGCAGTTGGGTGATTAATAAGAGGCGACCAGGTAAGATTTATCCTCTCAATTCTTAAAATACCCGTTTTGCCATATCCTGATTTTGGATATTCTTCATAGACAACCGCCGAGGTGGCTAGTTCACACGTCTTAACACGGACGTCGATTGGGAGCGATTTAAGGATATCAACCGGCAGAGGAATATTTTTTTGCGGTCGTGGTAACCTCCGGTCGCGAAATATATAAGCCTTGCTTTCGCTGATCCTGATCTTATCTGCAAATAATTTTTGATCAAATAGTTTATGAAAATCCGGTTTTATGATATCAACTTTAGAAACATACGCCTGCATCCAGTCCGCCTGGTAACCAAGCCTTTTCCCAAATTCATATTTCCCGATTCGCGGCGTAATATTTATATCATTCACTTCCACCAGTTCTTTAGTGCTGTTAACGTCTATTTTTTTTATTTCAACATTTCGATAATTATCTCCGGAAAAATGAAAACCCGATATCTCTCCACGAACCGAACCGAATTTCGTTTTGTTCATTTCGAATAAGGGGTCTATGTCTGCTTCGTTTAAACTCACGTCTGCAATAAACCGATATTCATTTGTTTTATCCTTGTAAAGTACTGAGAGGTCCTTCCCTTGAAGGTTGTCAATCCTGATTTTCTTAAGTTCAAAAGGTGGCGAAGGAATTTTTGCTTCCTCGTTTTTAAAGAAGGCAATTCTGCCCCTATCAATGGTCAAACTCTTTGCAGCAAGGATTCTTTCGTTCAATAATTGCATTACATCAAAGCCTTTCATTCGAAGAGATTCAATGGTGAATTCATTGTGATCTGGTCCTGACACATGTAAGGAATCTAACTCCAGTATTTTTTTGTTGCTGCTGATTGTTAATTTGGGAAGCCGGACCTGATAGCCCGGTGATTTGTAATTTAAATCTGAAAGCACCAACTGAACCTCATCGAATGAAGGTTGTTCACCCGGTTTATTGATCGAGACATTTCTAAATATCATATCTGCATTAGCCAGTTGCTGCGAGCTATCTTCAGAATGTAAGAAGGCTCTGGTATTTTTTAATTCAACGTTTTTAAAATAGAGCTTATTAAATGGCCATTTTATTTCATTGAAGACTTTCGATTGAGCAGAATCTTTTTTATCAAGGAGAAAAGAATCTAATTCGATGTTACCATCATCCAGGAGGAGCTTGGCGGCTTCGAGTTTTTTGCTGAATAAAAATTTTAGGAACCCGATCTCCTTCAGCGATACATTAGAGAAGTATAAATGATGTTTGTTTTGTTGAAGACTATCGTAAGGTATAAAATTTATGTCGAGGCTATCGAAAGACGCAAATGATGACAAGATATTTACATGGATAGCTGAAAATTTTATCACTAGGGATGGAGATAGATTGGTAAACTGTTGCCTGATCTTTTTCTGAATAATCGTGTTAAGGGCAAAATAACCCGTGATCAGCACAAGGCAGACAATAATAATCACCTTCAATACACGCTTTATCTTTCTGCGTTCCATCACCTTTTTTAAAACGTAATGGCAACTTTTTAAGTTGCCATTACAGAGGTTCAAAAAGGATACCAGTAAAAGAAAGCTTGCCGATCACTAAGGGTCAGCGCACAATGCTTTATCGTCTTTGTTTATAAGGAAAATGTCTTCCGAAATTATCAGTGATATTTTCAATAACGATATTGGCCGGCGTGTTCCAGTTGGAAGAACCTTTATAGTTATCATTCCACAAAGTCATATTGTTACTGACTATGTCACAGCTTGCGTAAATATCATTTGTTTTATCAGGTATCGACGGAAGTGGGATCTTTGATCCCAGGCCGGTATTGTATACAATTTGTTTCCCGACACTGATCCCATACGAGGCTTGGTCGCTCATGTATCGCTGCTCACGTATATGCATTCTTACCACTGCATCTACGCCAAGCAGGCTGGTAAGTTCTTTATCATCTTTTTTCCAGATGTCTTTATACGAAAGACCATGATCATCTAAAAGCTTTTGCGTTACAACGAGGTCCTGCAGGTTGATCCTTGTGTAATATTTGTTTGAATTTGCATGCCTCATGATGCTATTGTAGAGAGCGTATTGAAAATTTTTACTTTCCGTCTCTTCAATTTTCTTAACATCCTCTGGTGTCAGATTTTCCGGCTGTTTACCGGTAAAGATCATTTCAGCCGGCAACACAGCAACAATCTTATGGTTGGCTGTTTGCTGGTCGAAATACGATACATAGTTCTTATGGCTGCAAGAGGAAATGACAAGGGCAGAAAAAAGAGCCAGGGGTAAAGCTTTTTTCATATAGTACGGGTTTATTATACAACGTTAATACGCTTTCCGTTAGTGTGCAATTGCGTTAACTTTTTATACTGTTGTAGAATTGCAAAAAGCCTTAAGGGCCTTGGGTTTCAATTCGATAAGCTTTGTAGTTCATCACGGCATTTATCTGTCCGTATGAGTAATCATCTCCCAATTGTTTTTTTAGCTGCGAAGAGGTTAGCGTTGGCTTTTCTTTGACCAGCTTTAAAATC
>DASYSW010000487.1:0-3363 GCA_036002905.1 Chitinophagaceae bacterium | reverse complement strand
TCAATTCTCAATACTTGTTTTCATTTCCCTTTTGCACCTGTTTGAGTCGTTGACTAAAAAAGAGATCGTTTTCAATAAATATTTCGACCTTTTTCTAATCGCATTCTTCCTGGTATTTCTTTTTCTGCTGTCATCAAAACTTGTCATTGCTTTCTTTCTCGTATATTTTCTCTATGCAATGATCAAATCTTTCCTTATTAAATCTATCAGTGCAAAATTTATAGCCCTTTCTATCGTAAGTCTCGCGGCTTTTTCCCTGTTTATTTTTTCAACGCAAAATCGAATCAGTAACCGGTTCAAAGAAATGATGCAAACTGATTTTCATTTTATTCAAAGAGAAAGATTCAACCAGGGCGATTACTTTAACGGTCTCCAGTTCAGGCTTCTCCAATGGGAATTTGTACCGGGTGTCTTAAATGAACAAAAGGCATGGCTGCTGGGTGTGAGCCCCGGTGATGCGCAAAATCATTTGAACCAAAAATATATTTCCAAGAACATGTACATTGGTACAGTAGAGAGAGGCGACAAGGGCTTTATTGGTTACAATACACATGATCAGTTTTTGGAGTCGCTTCTCGAGACTGGTTTGATCGGGAGTTTTGTTTTTTTATTGATTTGCTGGTCACTGGTGAAAATAACCTGGGAAAGAAAAAAGGCCGGGTTAAGTTTTATAACCATCCTTCTTTTAATTTATAGTTTTAGCGAATCTGTCTTTGAAACACAATATTCAATTTTTATTTTTCTGTTTTTCCCGTTATTCTTTTACCTGCCAAAAACCAAAGAAACAAAGTGAAGGCCATTTTAAACCATACATGGTCCGTTCTTGAAAAGGATGAAAGAAAAAGGTTTATTGTTTTAAGCATTCTTGACATTGTGATCAGCATAATCGATATACTTTCATTGGCCCTGCTTTTATGGATCATTAAATTCTATATTCAACCAGGTGAAAACAGTCTATCTTTTTTGCCGGGTTGGCTGGCCGATCGGCAATCTGTTTCATTTATCGCCATTTTCTTCGTTCTCTTTGGTGTAAAAAATATTGCCGCTTTTTTTATCACGAAAGCTCAGTATAATTTTATTGCGGGCGTAGCTGTCAGGATCTCGGGGATTAATTTGTCAAATTATCAACAGGGTGAATTCAAGGACTTTGTCAACATAGACTCTTCTGTCCTGATCCGGAAAATTTCTTTACAGCCTTTTGAATTTTGCCAGTTCATACTTTCTGGCATCCAGCAGATCATTACCCAATCATTTCTTATCGTTTTAACTATCCTGGCCATCATTTTATTCAATGCAAAGTTGTTTCTATTGCTATTATTGGTATTACTGCCTCCAGTTATCCTGGTCTTTTATATAATTAAAAAACGACTAACCCATGCCAAAATACAAATCCGAACAACTAATGAGAGATCGTTCCAGCACTTACTGGACGCGTTAAAAGGTTATGTTGAGGCGAATATCTATAATCGCAACCAATTTTTCCTTGGCCGGTTTCTAAAACACCGCCGCACATTCAGCAAGTATCTATTTGATTCCCTTGCCTTACAAAGCATGCCTAATCGCATCATTGAAATATTTGCCGTACTTGGCTTATTCGTTTTGATCGCCATTGCAAAGTGGTCAGGAAATGGTGACAGTGCTGCCCTGATCACGATTGGTGCATTTATGGCGGCCGCCTACAAAATAATACCCGGTATTGTCAAGCTAATAAACGTCGCGGGGCAAATAAGGGCTTACGAGTACTCGGTGAATGATCTTATTGAAAAAAAAGAAACAAATAGCCGAGCTGAAGAAAATTCCCGGCTGTCGCTCCGTTCAATCCAGCTAAAGAATATCAGTTTTCGGTATAATGACCTTGAAGTACTTAAGAATTTTTGTCTCTCCCTTGAAAAAGGAGATTTCGTTGGCATTACGGGCGAATCCGGCAAAGGAAAAACAACAGTATTCAATATATTACTCGGCTTCCTGGTACCAGACGACGGGGAGATTTTTATAAATGAAGAAAAAGTTGCTTCGACAGTTATTAAAAAGTACTGGCCCTGTATTTCCTATGTGAGACAACAGTCGTTTTTTATTCATGACACCGCACTATGCAATATTACATTCGAAGAAGAGGAATATAATAAAACCAATTTGGACACAGCCCTGGAGGTATCAGGAGCAAATGGAATGATAGAACAATTCCCGGAAGGGCTTGCAAAAATAATTACCGAAAATGGGAAAAATATAAGCGGGGGACAACAACAACGTATTGCCCTGGCAAGAGCTGTTTATAAGGATGCCGGTCTCATTTTGTTGGACGAACCCTTCAATGAACTGGATGAATATTCATCGATTGCCCTTTTAAAACATTTTAAAGAATTAGCCGCCAGGGGTAAAATGATCATCATGATCACACACGATAAAGAAAGCCTCTCCTATTGCAATAAAATCGTTACACTCGATGAGGACTAAAGAAACCCTTATTATCCTTAGCCCGGGCTTTCCTGAATCTGAAACTGATTCCACGTGCCTGCCCATGCAACAGCAGTTTGTAAGAGCTTTCAAAAAAATGCACCCTGCGTTTGAAATTATCATATTAACGTTTCAGTACCCCTACCATCAAAAAGAATATAAATGGTTCGACGTAAAAGTGATCCCTTTTGGAGGGCGAAATAAAGGTGGCTTTCAAAAATTGTTACTCAGGAATAAGATCAATTCGACGCTGAAGAAATTACATCAAGAAAACAAAATTGCCGGGTTGCTCAGCTTCTGGTACAACGAATGTGCATTCATCGGAAAGAAATTTGCGGATAAATATGGTATCAAACATTACTGCTGGATATTGGGACAAGATGCAAAAAAGGAAAATAAATATCCAAACATTTTACCGCCCCGTTCAGGCGAACTTGTTGCGCTTTCGGATTTTATTCAAAATGAATTTGAGAGGAATCACGGCGTAAAACCACAATTTGTAATACCTCCCGGCATTGATGAAACTCTTTTTGGGAATATGTCAGAACAGAAAACTATTGACGTTCTTGGTGTGGGTTCGCTTATTCCTTTAAAACAATATGATATTTTTCTGGAAATCATCGCAGAAATAAAAAAACAAATACCCGGAATAAAAGCCTTACTGGTTGGCAAAGGGCCCGAGAAAGAGAGATTACAATCACTCATCAACAAGTTTGAGTTAGAGAATAACGTAAGAATGACAGGCGAGCTACCGTATGATGAGGTGCTGAAACTAATGCAGCGGGCAAAAATCCTGTTACATCCTTCATCGTATGAAGGTTTTGGTTGTGTTTGCCTGGAAACATTGTACGCAGGGGCTCATGTCATAAGTTTTTGTAAACCGATGGACGTCCAAATCACGCATTGGCA
>DASYSW010000486.1:0-4644 GCA_036002905.1 Chitinophagaceae bacterium | reverse complement strand
GGATTTTCGAGGGCGCCTTCTTTCACCATCAGCCTCGCTCCTCCTTCTTCGCCGGCGGGCGGACCTTCTTCCGAGGGCTGAAAAATAAATTTCACCGTTCCATGAAGATCTTTTTTTATCGATGATAAGATCTGTGCTACTCCCATCAACATGGCCGCGTGTGAATCGTGACCGCATGCATGCATCACTGCCGTCATTTGTCCATTATACGTCGTGGAGTCAAGTGAACGGAAATCTAAGTTGTTTCTTTCAGCAACGGGCAGCGCGTCAATGTCAGCACGCAGCGCGACAACAGGTCCGGGCTTACCACCTTTAAGAATGCCGATCACGCCGGTTTTCGCAACACTTGTTACCACTTCCATTTCTAAAGAACGGAGATATTGCGCAATGATTCCAGATGTCCTGAATTCCCTGTTGCCTAATTCGGGGTGCTTATGAAAATCGCGTCGCCATGAAATGACCTGCGGAATTACTTTTTCAGAAAGGTTATCGACCGTTGTCAGTAAAGAGTCCCTTTTTTTTGTTTGCGCAGGCCGTGCCGAAACATTTATAGAAAAACACAGCAGTAAAAAAAGGTTAGCAAGAACCAGCTTTGCAGAACTCATGTGAACAGTTTTGGTTTGTGAGATTAAATGGCAAGAAATTTTGAGAACGTTTTGCTCTTTAGCAATATACGACAATAACTACGGTCAAACTTGCGATGTGGCTATCAGTAATTGACAGCATACAATCTCCACCACCATCAATTATTAGTATAAGTATTCCTCCGAAAAATGAAAAACATTAAATCAGTAAAAGCAGGTTAAGGGCGTGATTCTTTTCACCCGTCAATTGACGATCAACTCATCTACAAAAAACCATCCTTTCTGTCCTTTGCCTGAATGCCAGGGGGGAAGTTTTATTACAGGATTGGCGATCAGTTTCAGGAAACGGACGGTAGTCGGTTTAAAACGCAGCTCATATAGTTTAAAATAGGCCGGCTGACGTTTTGAAGCTTCTCCCGGCTTCGAAGGCTTTGCTGGTTTCTGTGGCTGTACCGGCGTGAGACGGCTTAACAATTCCAGGTGGGCGGAGTCATTTCCTCCCCAGAGTTCCAGTGACAGCGGAGGCATGACATAACTAGCCGTATCGACCAAAGAACTCACTGTCACAGTCGACATCGTCGAAGGCTGATGGAACATCATTAATGCTTCCATACTATTATTCCTAAATCCGATCCATTTGCCTCCACTTAAATTCACGTCTCCTTTCACACCATCGATCAATGTTTTTCCTCTTTCGTCTTTGTAATAATTATCAGGAGGTAATAATTGTATCACTGAATCGGGTCTGTATTTAGTCGTGTAAAAGTCCATCGTCGTAGTATCACTGCTGTACCAGCCGGGTTTATAGGCTATGGCTTTCAAATGTGCATTGCCGTCGATCATAACCTCGTTGGCATATACCGGTGATCGGATGCTGTCGGGGCTTGTTCCATCCAATGTATATCGGATCGTAACGCCATTTATATAATGTTTCAATTTCAAAGGCTGCGGTTGAAGGAGGACCTGTTGGGTATTTTCCAAAATGGGAGGTGTTAACTTTAGCATCATTGTATCAGTCCGGAAACCGGTTTCAATGATGAGATTCTTATTTTTTAGAAATGCTACATCTTCTTTTTTCAGGCCGGTGTTCCAAATAAAAAGTTTCGTCAGTTGGTTAAGTGAAGAAAGTCCATTTAACGATGCTGCAGTTATTTTAGTGCCGGATAAAGACAAATGCTTTAATTCTTTTAATCCTTTTAACTCATTGAGCGTGCCACCGGTGATGTTTGTAAATGAAAGATTCAACCTTCTCAGGTTGGTAAATTGACCGATCGTTTTCATGTCTTCATCAGTTACCGGCATCTTGGCGAGGTTCAGTGAGACCAGTTGCCCTTTTATCGCAAGCAGATCTTTTAAACTTTCCGGCCTGAATTGCGCTGCGCTAAAGAATTCGGCAGAGAGCGCCGGTGAATTTTTAGCAAGTGGAGAAACAACCCGGTAATCATTGTTTAGTGACTTTACTTTGTTTTCATCTGCTGCTACAAAATCGTATACATCTGTTTCAATGGTGGTGAAGATGTTAGTGGCAAGTTTTCTTAGTTCACTGCCTGGATCCAGGTCCAATACTTTCACTTTAAAATCAGCCCCGCTCTTTATCCACTGACCCAGGATGGAAATTTCTTCTTCGGTCAGCTGGGGCTTGCCTTGTGGCGGCATGTGTTTTTTTGCTTCAAGAGGAAGATGGATCCTCTTCATCAACAGTCCGAAATCGGCTTCCGTAGTGTCCCACAATTTTCCTTTCTTTCCACCTTTGAGTAGAAGTTCAGGCGTTTCCATCACCAGTTCGCCTTTTGCCTTTTTACTGTTGTGGCAACCCATACATTTTGTCTCCAGGATGGGTCGGACCATATCCTTAAATACCTCGGCATCTTCCAATAAAACCTGTTGTTGTTTTTTCTCCGGCAGGAGAGGAGCAAGTAGAAAATTCTGGCCGTGGGTAATCCCTGCACCCTGGTGACCTGTAAAAATGATGAATGCAAAAGAAATCATCGCGGCGATGAATGTTCCGGCCTTTGTTGCGGATATCCGATGGCGGAAACTATACCATGCCAGTAGCAATAAGGATACAGCAACTCCTCCCCATTTATGCCACATCACTGCTTCGGCATCATATCCTTCTTCTCTTGATAAGAACAAACCCATAATTGCTGTAACGGCGGCAGTAAACGCAGAAAGAAGCAAAAGCCACTCACCGATTTGAATAGCAGTGGCTGGTGGCGACAGTTTATCCTGGAGTAGTAAAATGTATAGTAAGTAGAGGACGCTCAATGCAATTGGAAAGTGAAGTATCATAGGGTGCATACGCCCGGCTACCTGGAGCCAACCCGGCAATTGGATCCTGTTTTCAAATAACAGGAGAAATACCAGCAGGCAATTGATGGCAAAGCTGGTACTGAATAGTATGTTTTTGATTTTGTTCAGAAGCTAAATATATATTGATTTTGATAATGGAGGTTATTAGCTTGGAGAAAACAAAATAAAGATTTCACGTCAGAAAAGAAATCGGGAAATTTGTCATGTTACCGCCTTGCGTCTTACCGGCAAATATTGTTGAGTAATTCATTATTTAAATAGCCGGGAAGGCGAGAAAACGGAAAGGGATCTGAGAAATTATCTTTCTACCGGTTCGGTCCGTAGCGGGCCTTTAAGCAACAGGTTCGAGTTTATAGGGATATTCCGTCCCCGAATTCCACTGCGCCACATACATGTTCTCTTCATCATCAATACAAATATCATGGGGATATTGGAAAATTTTATTGGTTTGGAACATCTCTTCGGGTTTGCCATCTTTATAGACCGGTTCACTTCCGGCAAGGTTGGAGATACATTTATTATTCTTATCAAGGATTGTTACAAATCCCGATTGCTTCCATAAATTATTCTGGCTTTGTAATACTGCGGCATATAAATACTCGCCTTTGATAACAGGCCGGCAAACCCACGCACCGGGTAGTGAAATGGTATCGATGAATTCACCGGTCATTGTATAACGTTTGAATGCATTCTGTTCTCTTGAAGTAACGATCAGCACAGGCTCTTTTCCTTTATCACGTGTGTCGATGCAAATGCCGTGAGCATTTTTCAGGAATTTTTCTTCTGCACCTCGTCCGCCAAAATGCCGGATGTATTCTCCCTTATGATTGTACTGAATAATAAAATCTTTTCCGTATCCGTCTGCTACATAAATATCCCCGTTGGCCGCAATAGCTGTTTCTGTGGGAATATATTCTTCGGGCTTTGTGTATTCTCCGGTTGCCTTGGGATAATCCAGCTTCATCAACACTTTTCCATCGATAGTTGTCTTGATCACCTGGTGCAGATTATTGTCGCAGATAAATAATATATCTTCACCGTTCTCGTTAAACAAAGTCAATCCGTGTGCACCGGGGTATTCGGTACCCCAGTAACTTAATAATTTTCCCGACCGGTCATAAATCAGAACATTGTTTTTTGTTTCGTTGGTCAATAAAAGAATTCTGCCTTTTTTATCCTGTATCATTTCATGGCAATCCTTCACCGGGTATTGCATAGCATCTGCCTTACTCCATTTGGTATTGATGCGATAGCGTTTGTTGCCCTGCCCTAAAATAATATCCTCCTTTCCTGTTGATGATAAAAAAGAAGGAGAAAGAAGTATCGCTGAAGCAGCGAGTGATGATTGGCGGATAAAATGTTTTCTTTTCATATGCCTCACCCTCATTCTCCCGATTCATCGTGAGAGGCCGGGGTTTTGTTTTTTAGTTTAACAATTGAATGAACCTATCCACATTATCAAGACTATTGAGCATTTACTGAATAGAATTAAAGAACGTATAAGAGTGCGACGCCACAACAGGTGATCAGGGACGAAAGCTGGTAACATAGAAAATTTACGCCATTAGTCCTTTCACCAACTCACCGGAGACATCTGTCAATCTGTATCTGCGGCCGAGATGTTTAAAGGTTAGTTGCTCATGATTCAATCCCATCAGGTGAAGAATTGTAGCATGAAAATCGTGAACGTGCACTGGATCCCTTGCAATGTTGTAGCCAAATTCATCGGTCTCGCCATAAACACCCG
>DASYSW010000485.1:0-7294 GCA_036002905.1 Chitinophagaceae bacterium | reverse complement strand
CCAACCTCATTTATTGCGATAAAAAAAAACATCACATGAAAATATTACAACGACTACTGGCTGTATTGTTTGTTATTGTGTCTATTGAAACAAGGTCCCAGGTTTCGCAGGATGCAAGAATGAAATCCTTTGTGGATGCATTGATGAGTAAAATGACGCTTGATGAAAAAATTGGGCAATTGAATTTACCAGGTGCAGGTGATATCACCACGGGACAAGCCGGCAATTCAGACATTGGAAAAAAGATCGCTGAAGGAAAAGTGGGTGGCTTATTTAACATTAAGTCAGTTTCAAAGATCCGCGATGTACAAAAAGTAGCGGTGGAACAGAGTCGTCTAAAGATTCCTCTCATTTTCGGAATGGATGTGATCCATGGATATCAAACCGTTTTTCCAATACCGCTTGCTTTGTCATGCAGCTGGGATATGCAAAAAGTAGAGCAAAGCGCCCGGATAGCCGCTATTGAAGCGAGTGCAGATGGGATTTGCTGGACATTTTCCCCCATGGTTGACATCGCCCGGGATCCGCGATGGGGGCGCATAGCAGAGGGTAATGGTGAGGACCCCTATCTCGGTTATCAAATTGCAAAGGCCATGGTGAAAGGTTACCAGGGTAATGACCTGAAAAAAAATAATACCATCATGGCTTGCGTAAAACATTTTGCTTTGTATGGCGCAGCGGAAGCAGGCCGCGACTACAACACAACTGACATGAGTCACGTAAGGATGTACAATGAATACCTGCCGCCTTACAAAGGAGCGATCGACGGGGGTGTTGGAAGTGTCATGAGTTCGTTCAATGAAGTAGATGGAATACCGGCAAGCGCCAGTAAATTTCTAATGACTGATGTGCTCAGGAAACAATGGGGTTTTAAAGGGTTTGTGGTAACTGATTACACGGCGATCAATGAAATGATCGATCACGGAATGGGTGATCTGCAGACTGTATCTGCATTGGCATTGAACGCGGGCATCGACATGGACATGGTAGGAGAGGGATTTTTGACAACGTTGAAAAAATCTTTGCAGGAAAGGAAAGTTACCCAGAAACAAATAGATGACGCATGTCGTCGCATTCTTGAAGCAAAATATAAACTGGGTTTGTTCGATGACCCCTACCGTTATTGTGATGAAAAAAGGGCGTCGACAGAAATATATACCGATGCAAACCGGAAAGCGGCAAGAGAAATTGCAGCCGATTGTTTTGTATTGCTGAAAAATCAAAACAATGTGTTGCCATTAAAAAAAAGTGGAACGATTGCCTTGATCGGTCCATTGGCAGATGCCAGGGAAAACATGCCTGGCACGTGGAGTGTTGCTGCAGATTTTTCAAAAGCCATTTCGGTGTTGCAGGGATTAAATGAGACCGTTGGCAACAAGGTGAAATTATTATATGCAAAAGGCTCCTTCCTGGATGATGATAGTGTATTCGAGCAGAGAGCCGGGATGTTTGGCAAATCATTCAATCGTGATGGAAGAACAAAAGAACAACTGTTGCAGGAGGCATTGAATATTGCTTCACAAGCTGATGTTGTTGTCGCCGCGTTGGGTGAATCAGCAGAAATGACCGGGGAGAGTAGTAGCCGCAGCAATATTGAAATTCCACAAACACAAAAAGAATTGCTGGCTGCATTATTGAAAACAGGCAAGCCGGTTGTTCTCGTGTTGTTCACCGGTCGTCCCCTGGCTATTAATTGGGAGAATGCAAACGTACCCGCGATATTGAATGTGTGGTTTGGAGGAAGTGAGGCGGGGTATGCTATTTCTGATGTTTTGTTTGGCGATGTAAATCCATCTGGTAAGTTAACAACGACATGGCCGCAGAATGTAGGCCAGGTACCTCTGTACTACAATCACAAAAATACAGGACGTCCTCTTCCCGAAGGAAAATGGTTCCAGAAATTCCGTTCCAACTATCTCGATGTCTCCAACGATCCTGTTTATCCTTTTGGGTATGGATTGAGCTATTCGAATTTCACTTACGGGGATCTGAAACTAAGCAGCACTTCTTTAAAGGGAAATCAAACACTCACTGCAAGTGTGAGTGTTACGGATTCAGGGAGCCGCGATGGCAAAGAAGTCGTTCAATTATATATCCGCGATGTCGTAGGCAGCATCACGCGACCGGTGAAGGAATTAAAAGGGTTTCAGAAAATATTGCTGAAGGCTGGTGAAACAAAGACCGTAACATTTAATATCACCGCAAACGATCTGAAATTTTATAACAGTAACCTGAAGTACGATTGGGAATCCGGAGATTTTGTGATCATGGTTGGCGGTAATTCAAGAGATGTGAAATCGCAAAAGGTGAATTGGGTGAAGTGACCGGGGTCGCCAGCTTTGTGGAATTCTTATCAGCGCTTGTTGTGTCACTCACTTGTACGGTTGGTATTTCCATTCAACGTAAGTATTCTAATACATTGCCACAGAGTAACAGAAACACAGAAGAAACTCTGTGCCTCAGTGTTTCAGTGGCAAATAATATCAAAAGAAAATGCTGCAAAAACTATTTCTTTTCCTACTAAGCAGTACCATGTTGACGGCTTCCGCCCAGCAGATATTTCAAATGCCTAAGAATGCTGATAGCCGCGTAGGCAGTTTTGAGAACCCTAGTGGTGTAAAAGGAAGTGGTGGCAAGACGAACAAGACTGCGAAGGGCAATGCATTTGAAACGATGAAAGAAGGTGAGACAAAAACTTTGCTGGATGTAAATGGGCAGGGCATCATTCAAAGAATTTGGTTAACCGTTAACCGGTCCCCAATCATGTTGCGCAGTCTTCGGTTAAAAATGTTTTGGGATGGCGAGACCAAACCTGCGGTAGATGTTCCGATGGGAGATTTTTTTGTTTTTAATCTTGGTAAGGATGCTCCTTTTCAATCTGAACTATTTTCAAGCGCTGAAGGTCGATCATTCAATTGTTACATCCCTATGCCATTCCGAAAACATGCGAGGATTACGTTGACTAATGAAGGAAAAGAAACATGCATGCTTTTTTATGATGTGGATTTTTTGATGACGACTGTTCCTGCAGACGCACTGTATTTCCATGCTTACTGGACGAGAAAGTGGACGGGTAATTTGGGCGACGATTTTGAAATGCTCCCCAAGTTGAATGGCAAAGGAAGATTTTTGGGCGTGAGTGTGGGATTAAATGTTGATTCGTCGTATGGTAAAACGTGGTGGGGTGAAGGTGAGGTAAAGATGTATGTCGACGGTGATACCCAATATCCAACCATCAACGGAACCGGTTCAGAAGATTACCTGGGGAGCGCCTGGGGTTTGGGAAAATTTGTTAACCGGTACCAGGGTTGTACCATCGCGAGCGATTCGTCGAGAGAGTACAATTTCTATAGGTGGCACGTTCCTGATGCGATCTATTTCAATAAAGACATTCGCGTTGTCATCCAGCAAATTGGCGGCGGCACGTCCAAAGAAGTACAGGAACTTTTCAGAAAAGGAGTAAAGTTGCAACCTGTTTCAGTTGCAAAAAGCGATGGGTTCTTACGATTATTTGAGATGGAAAATGCGCCTTCATTAACTGACAATAATTTTCCGGAAGGGTGGGTTAATTTTTACAGGATCGATGATTACAGCTCGGTAAGCTATTTTTACTTAGATAGACCAAGCAATAATTTGCCTGCATTGCCCGAAGTCGGTGAAAGAGTGAAAAATGTGAAATAGTGTATACTTCGCATACTGGTTCAAAATTGAACTGAAATAATATGCCACCAAGGCACAAAGGCGCCAAGTTCGCTCCGTCTTTGCGCTACTTTGTTCCCTGGGGTCCTTGTGGCCAAAGGTCACAAAGTCCACTGGGGACCAAGAAGTTCACGGTATTGTTGCTCACAGATTACACAGATTTTCACCGATCAAGGGTTAAAAAAATCAGTGTTCATCTGTGAAATCAGTGAGAAAAGATTTGCGCCGAATAAAGATCGGGACGTACAAGAGTGCGACGCAACGAAAGTCTAATAATTGCAACATTGTCTGTCCCATAATTAAAAATTCCAAATGAAAAATTTTTCAAAACTATCTGCAACTGCCATTGGCATTTCATTCTTTTTTGTTTGTGATGCACAGCGTAAAGCAATTGATCAGAAAGTGGATTCAGTTTTGAAGTTGATGACACTCGATGAAAAGATCGGGCAGATGAATCAATATAACGGCGATTGGGATGCAACAGGGCCGATCACAAAGGATGGTGACAAACAAAATCAAATACGAAGGGGAATGCTGGGCTCCATGCTGAATGTGACCGGTGTGGAGCATACGCGACAACTGCAGGAAATTGCCATGGAATCGAGATTGAAAATTCCTTTATTGTTTGGCCAGGATATTATTCACGGATACAGAACAATCTTTCCAATCCCCTTAGCAGAAGCGTCCAGCTGGGATACTTCTGCTATCAAATTATCGGCAAGGATCGCTGCCACTGAGGCCGCTGCAGCCGGTGTACACTGGACATTTGCGCCGATGGTCGATATTGCCCGCGACCCACGATGGGGCAGGGTGATGGAAGGTTCCGGTGAAGATCCTTACCTCGGATCGGTGATCGCTGCAGCAAGAGTGAGGGGTTTCCAGGGAAAAGGTTTGGGAAACACAGATGCAGTGATGGCTTGTGCCAAACATTTTGCTGCATACGGCGCTGCGATCGGCGGACGTGATTATAATTCAGTGGACATGAGCGACAGAACTTTGTGGGAAATTTATTTGCCCCCGTTCAAAGCTGCTGCCGATGCCGGCGCGGCTACATTTATGAATTCGTTCAATGACCTGAACGGTATTCCTGCAACCGGAAACAAATATTTGCAGCGAGATATTTTGAAAGGCAAATGGAACTTCAAAGGTTTTGTGGTGAGCGATTGGGGATCGATCGGTGAAATGATCAATCACGGTTATGCAAAGGATAATTATGAAGCTGCACTGGAAGCAGCAACTGCGGGAAGTGATATGGATATGGAAAGCCGCAGCTATATCAATAATTTGTCAAAGCTGGTAAAAGAGGGAAAGGTGAAAATGGCATTGATCGATGACGCGGTTCGAAGAATTCTGCGCAAAAAATTTGAAATGGGTTTGTTTGATGATCCTTTCAAATTCTGCGATAAGGATAGGGAACAGACACAGTGGAACAATGCGGAAAATCTAAAGGCAGAAAAAATGATTGCTGAAAAGAGTATTGTGTTGTTGAAGAATGACGATCATTTGTTGCCTTTGAGTAAACAAACGAAAACAATTGCGCTGATCGGACCGTTTATAAAAGCAGTGAGAGATAATCTTGGTTTCTGGTCATATCAATGGCCTGATGACACTGCCAGGATAATCACTCAGTGGCAAGGTATTCAAAATAAACTGGGGTCACATGCAAAATTGTTGTATGCAAAAGGTTGTGAGATCAACGATAGTTCGCAGGCTGGTTTTGCTGAAGCGGTTGAAATGGCGAAACAAGCTGATGTTGTGATCATGAGCGTTGGCGAAGCAAGTGACTGGAGTGGTGAAGCAAAAAGCCGGAGCAATATTCATTTGCCTGGCATGCAGGAAGATTTGGTGAAGGCTATTTACGCAACAGGTAAACCGGTTGTCGTATTGATCAACGCGGGAAGACCACTGATATTTAACTGGACAGCAGATTATGTTCCTGCTATTTTATATACCTGGTGGTTGGGAACCCAGGCAGGTGATGCTATTGCAGATGTACTATTTGGAGATTATAACCCGTCCGCAAAATTGCCGATCAGTTTTCCGAGGACCGAGGGACAGATCCCGATCTACTATAATTATTTCAAGACAGGCCGGCCGGCCACGAGCGATAGTGACAGGTTTTATCGTTCTGCTTACATCGACCTTTCTATTTACCCAAAATTTCCATTCGGATATGGATTGAGTTATGCGAAATTTAATTACAGTGATATCACATTGAGCAATTCAACAATAAAAGCAGGGCAAAGTATCAAAGCGACAGTCACTGTGAGCAATACCGGTAGCTATGATGGAGAGGAAACTGTCCAACTGTACGTTCAGGATGTCGTCGGTTCCGTGGTCAGGCCCGTCAAAGAATTGAAGGGTTTTCAAAAAATTTTTCTAAAGAAAGGTGAAGGTAGACAAGTGAGTTTCACAATTGATGTCAATAAACTCAAATTCTATAATTCCGAACTAAGGTACATTTACGAGCCTGGTGATTTTAAGATTTACATCGGCGGTAACTCGCAGGATGTGAAGGAAGCAAGCTTTAAACTTCAGTGACATCTCAAATACAGGCAATATTTTTGATTATATAAGGGGAATTAGAACGTGTCATGAGGAAGTTCATTCGAAGAGTTATTACTGAAATTGAAATTAAAGCCTTGCTGGTTTCATTATTGTTCATTATTTGTCTTTTCGTATTTGGTTACCTGGCTCACGAAATAGTCGGAGAAAATGAAACGGCATTTGATGAGAAAGCATTCCATTTTTTTGCAGGTTTCAGTAGCCCAGGGTTTATAAAGATCAACAGGATCATTACTTTTTTCGGGGCTTCGTATTTTTCTATTTCGGCTTATACCGTTTTACTGCTCATTTTATTTCTCAGTGGACGAAAAACTGATGGCATCAACATAACGATCATCGCTGTCACCAGCTCTGCACTGATGTTTGGATTAAAAGAATTCTTTCATCGCAAAAGACCTGATCTTCCGTTGGTCAGAACGCTAGATAATTTCAGCTTTCCCAGTGGGCATGCCTTAAGTTCATTCATTTTTTGCAGCGTGCTTGTTTATCTTGTCTGGAAAGGAGGGTTGAGTAAGACATGGAAATGGGTATTGTCGGCCCTGCTCATTTTGTTTTCAATCTGCATCGGCGTCAGCCGCATCGTATTGCGCTATCACTATGCATCTGACGTGATGGCGGGCTTTTGTTTAGCCCTTGCGTGGGTAATTTTCTCGCTTTGGCTCGAAAGAAGATTGACGTCAAGAAAAACAGAACTGGAGTTGGATACCTCCTCTTGATGTTAGCTCAGCGAACGTTGTCACATCTCGGGACACAAAGAACACGACGTATACACGAAGGACACAAAGACTGTAGTCCCGTCCAGAATCGAACTGGAATATCAAGTTCCGGAGACTTGCGTACTATCCATTGTACTACGGGACCAAAGGGGCAAAACTACAGGAAAAATCTTGTCGGATAGGTAAACTGCTTTCCAAAATTTCTGAAAAAAACATGAACGGGAAATTATAATTATGATGATGGTATAACTTAGCCGTTCCAGGAATGGATATAAAGAGATGCATTCATCAGACCAGATAACTCTTGCCGTTTT
>DASYSW010000484.1:0-8435 GCA_036002905.1 Chitinophagaceae bacterium | reverse complement strand
ATATTGCGAACGCGGTGGTGCGGCTTACTGCCTTCCGACGGCTGCGACCAATGCCCTTAATGTGTTTTATAAATGTATTGATGCAATAAGAGCTTACTGGAAAGAAGGCGGGGAGGGGATCTTAGGCTTCCATATTGAAGGTCCGTGGATTAATCCAATAAAAAGAGGTGCACATATTGAGTCATTCATTCACTCGCCAACTGTAAAAGAGGTCGACGAGTTGCTTCAGTATGGGAAAGGTGTAATTAAAATGATCACGCTGGCTCCTGAAGTTTGCAGCAAAGAAGTGATTACTCTTATTCAATCTCACGACATCATTATTTCAGCCGGCCACAGTAACGCCACTTATAATGAAGCCATGGCGGCATTTAACGACGGCATCAAAATAGCAACACATTTATATAATGCCATGAGCCCACTGCAACACAGGGAGCCTGGTTTGGTGGGCGCTACATTTAATAATAAAAATGTAATGGCCAGTATCATCCCTGATGGACATCACGTGGACTATGCCGCTGTCCGTATTGCAAAAAAAATCATGGAGGAACGATTATTTGCCATAACGGATTCCGTTACTGAAACGGACCAGGGCTATTATCAGCATCACCTGGTTGGCGATAAATATGAGTCTGCTGGTATTTTGAGTGGCTCCGCTCTCACAATGGTTAAGGCTTTTCAAAATTTGGTCAATTATGTGGGCGTTGAAGTTGAAGCTGCACTGCGGATGTGCAACCTTAATCCTGCAAAAGTGATCGGTAAGGAAAGAGAGTTGGGAAAAATTGAAAAGGGATTTAACAGCAAGATGATCGTAATAAATGAGAAATTGGAATTTGTAAAAATGGTCAGCTGATACCAGTTTTCTTACCGGCCTTATTTATCTTGTGCCGTGCCTCGTCACATCGTCTATATCATTAATCCTATTTCCGGTACCCGGAAAAAATCAGGTTTACAAAAACTGATCGAAGAAAGGACAAAAAAGGAAAACGTTCCTTTTAAGATTTTCCCGTCGGTGGCTAGTGGTGACTATTCTTTTCTAAGTTCCATAATTAAGGATGAAAAGGTAACAGATGTGGTCGTGGCAGGTGGCGATGGAACATTGAGCCAGGTTGTGGGTAGCCTGATGAATGAAAATGTAAATTTTGGTGTGATTCCCTGTGGCTCGGGGAATGGTTTGGCAATGGCCGCAGGTATTTCAAAAGCGCCCCTCAAGGCCCTGGAAATAATTTTTAAAAGCAAATCAAAATCTGTCGACGGATTTTACATCAATGACCACTTTTCGTGCATGCTTACCGGGATCGGGTTTGATGCAAAGGTGGCGCATGAATTTGCACAACATCCCAGGCGCGGGCTTAGAACTTATGCAGTGCTGGTGGGGAAGAATTTTTTTTCAGCGAAGCCCTACCAGTTTACTATTGAAAGCAATGGCCTGAAATTCTCCACCGAAGCTTTTTTTATAAGCATTGCCAACAGTAACCAGTTCGGAAATAATTTGACGATCGCCCCAAAGGCCTTGTTATCAGACGGACTTCTTGATGTGGTGATTGTAAAGAAAACTGCGAAGCCCCTGTTATTATACAATCTCATCAAACAAATCCTGGCCGGTAAGCTTGTGAAGATGGAGACATCATTAAACCTTCCCGTTATTTATTTTCAGACAAAACAACTCTCTATTGAGAATAGCAGCCTTGCCCCTATGCATATTGACGGGGACCCGTCGGAAACATACCGGAGGCTAAAGATTAAAATTGTTCCCAAATGTTTTAACCTTATTCACCCTTTTTGAGCTGGGCGGAATCTTTCTGGATAAAATATTGCTGGACCTGTAAAAGAGATTTTTTATTGTACTCAGAATTTAATGCAAAAGCAATATTCGTTTTCTCACTTTGCGTAAGGTGAAAATTTAAACGGGCCTTGCTTTCCTCGTTATCGGCAACATACTGAAGACTCACCTTATAAAAGTTATACGGTAAATTATTAGTATAGTAGCTCAGCATATCGTTTTGGAAATACTCCATCATTTTATACCAGTTGTGTTGCAATAAAAAGAATGGCTTGGTGATATGATCGCTCATGTTGTCCGAGTAGTAAGGATTTTCCCAACCGCCTGCTTCCCTGTCCCGCAGCTGGATCACCAAAACTCCCCTTGTGTTGTCTTTTATCCAGTCGTCAAAATTTTCCAGGAACCGAAGCGCTGTTTCCTGTCCATAATTATCACGAAGACCTGCATCCATTACATCGATGACAGGCTGAGAAGGCAGCCAAACATTGGGTAACACAATCGGGAACGTCGCATTCATTCTCAAAGCCGTAAGGATCCTTAAATTGTAAGGGTCCTGTTTTGCGAAGAAGGAAGCGAAGTCTATCGCATCCGGATCCATTTTTGGGAAATGCGTGGTGTCCTGTCTTCCCTGCATCATAAAGCGGATCGGCTGTGTACTTATTATCATCTTTTTACCATCGCGGCTGACAACGGAATTAAAAAATATTAAGGGAATGTTTGCATTGAATTCATCCAACTGGTAATCTTTTAAATGTTTATCGAGGCAGCCCTCTGTATTATCGGCAAGCTTTTTTTCAAACGCATAACCCCGGTCCTTTACATAAGGATAAGGGCCCACTTTGAATTTTTGCGCCGGTGCAATAAGGTCCCTTGCGACAAATGAGGAGAACATAGGGTTTAACAGATCGCCGGATATTTGATCGACGTATTTGTGATCTCTTAAGTTAATGTTGCCGCCCTTTTGTTTTTGCAAATAAAGCTCTCTGAAAAAGGTGGCACTCAGCATACCACCCGAAGCGCCGGTAATCAGGAAAGTCCTTTTCATCAATTCACCATGCGTGATACTATCAATTCTTTGGAGCGCATTCATGGTAAACGCAGCGCTTCGATTGCCACCCCCGCTTGTAGTAATAAGTACCAGTAAAGGCTTTTCTTCGTTTTGCTTTTGTTTCCAGTTCTCAAGGATCCGGATCATGTTTTGCCTGTCTGCGTCGATGTTTTTTTCACTGCATAGTTCAACAATTTCGTCCCTCGAATAGAACGGTCGCTCATCCTTGTTCGCATAGTTTAAACCGTACGCCTTATTACGCGGATCGATCCATTCAATTTTATAAAAGAGATTTAATATTAAGATCAGGGCGATAAGATATGGAACGCTCCAGCTTTGCAAAAAATAGGTAAATGCTCCTGATACTCCAATAAGAATCGCAAAGAAAATAGTGATACTGGCCGCAGCCGGTATCTGGAAGAATTTGTTTTCCAGGAAAAATCCAACGATCATCAAAAATAAAAATGCAATAAACACGGCTATAACGGCCGCAAAATGGTGACGTTTAAAGAGTGCATCAATAAATTGCTGGGTATAGTGTGATACATTCCTCGTTTTTTTCACTCTGAAGGGTCTCTCTAAATACCACTCTACCCGTAGTAAACTCTCGTCAGCGGCTTTGTGGGTAGGTGGTTGAAGGTGTGTAATGTAGTCTTTGGGATTATTGATGATGGGCAACATTCGCCGAAGGATAGTTCTGTCGGCCCCAAAAAAATAGATAAACGATATAGCGAGCACAAAAAATAATCCGCAAATAAATCCTCCGCATAAAAAAATAATATCTGTTGTCGCTATCAGTTCCTTATAGTGATCAAAATGCCAGGCTCTGAAAAAATAGAATACCAGGAAAACCAGGGGGATCACGCTGTTGTTAATACAATACCTGAGAAAGGGGTTTGTCGTGGCAGCAAGAAATTTAAAATGGCGGCTAAACAAAATAAATGTAGTGACATGCCAGCTCATGATAAACATTCCCACGGCAATTCCTACAAAAGCGAAGCTAAATACAGTAACATTTCCGAGATATTCAGGCGCAAGGAAGAGAGAATCTGCTCCATAGTTTTTCATAAAAGCCCCGTCAATTGTGCTGAAAAGCACAAACCAGAATACAAGCAAAATCTGGTACCTCCTGAAATGCAGGAACAATAATTGAATTGGCAAGGAGTTAAAAAAACCTCGGATCCAGGCTTGCATAGATCAATGATGACTTTTCAAAGGAATCAATGGTTAAAAATACTATTTAATCGTCGCAAGTTCAACTGCCGGTCCTATCTTATACTGTCATTAACCTTTTTGTCGTGAAGCAAATAAAATTCAAAGATCAGCGATAGCAACAAACACATAGCAATAAACTGGTGAGTTACACCGAGCCATCGGAGGGCTTTTGGATATGGAGCGTTTAAAACTGTAAATATTCCTAATACCAGTTGCAATAAAATCAATGCAAAAGGCAACCAGCTTGTCTTTTTAAATAGTGCATTTTTTATTTTTTTTGACTGTGCGAACCAAATAAAAACCAAAATGGTGAGTAAATAAGAAAGGTTTCGATGGATAAAGTGAACCGTGATGGGACTGTCAAACAAGTTCAATATACCAGATGAAGGTGACCCACCGCGCGGAAAGAAATTTCCATTGATGTCGGGCCATGTAGGAGCATACGGCGCCGCTTTCAATCCGGCCATAAAAGCCCCATAAATAAGTTGCAGCGTCAAAATTGCGATCAACCATATTGTAAACCTTCTCAAAGAAGGTTTTCCAACAAGCTCTTGCCGGGGTATCAAAAGTTCCAGGGCAAACCAGAGAGTGTAACAGATCAGGCCAAGCGCAAAAATAAAATGGATGGCAAGCCGGTAATGACTGACGTAAAGATTCTCGTCATTTAAGCCACTCATCACCATGATCCATCCGACCAGCCCCTGTAAAGCCCCCAGCAAGAACAAGATGATCATAGGCCGCACCATTTCCTGCTTGAATCTTTTTTGAACTAAAAAAATACTAAACGGAATCAGAAAAGTTATGCCAATCAATCTTGCCCACAAGCGATGAAACCATTCCCAAAAAAATATCGATTTAAAATCATTTAATGTAAATGATGAGTTCAAGTATTTATACTGTGCAATTTGCCTGTACTTGTCAAATGCTTCATTCCATTGCTGATCATTTAAAGGAGGCAAAGTGCCCATGATCGGCTTCCATTCAGTAATCGAAAGCCCGGAGCCTGTTAGTCGGGTGATTCCTCCCAATAAAACTTGTATGATGAGCATTGCTATTCCAATCAATAACCAGACCGCAACAGGACGAGACGATTTTTCTGGAAATTCTTTTTTCATTTAGCCCGCAAAGTTAAGGTTTGAAGTCCTGCGCTGGGGTTGGTGATGGTCAATACCACTTAGTGGGAATTATTTAAAAAAAATTATTGTTGAGTTGTCTTTTTTCGTAGCTTAAATCTTTCTCTATTACCATTTTATTCATTTAAACCCCATAGTTTATGTCATCGCATGAAAAAAACCAGACCACCCGCCGTGGCTTCTTAGGGAGTATCGCTACTGGTGCAGCAGCCATGAGCATTGCAACCTTAAGCCCGTTACAGCAAATTCACGCAAGCCCCGAAACCTCACATATTCCAAACCCTGATGATCCCGAAAAATTATTCAAGGACCTTAACGGCAAACATCGCATTGTATTTGATGTAACAGAACCTGTGTGGATGATGCCTTTTGCCTGGCCGAGAGTATTCCTTCTGACAAACATTGCCACAGGTACCGCTGAAAAAGAAAACAATGTGGTTGTAGTTTTACGCCACGCGGGAATCGCGTACGCGTTTGAAGACAGGATATGGGACAAGTACAAATTTGGGGACATGTTCAAAGCTAAGAATGACAAGGGCGAAACAGTCACCAAAAATGCATTCTGGAAACCGCCACAGGGAACTTTCAACATACCCGGCTTTGGCGTAGTCCCGATCGGGATTAATGAATTGCAGGATAGTGGAGTAAAGTTTGTCGTTTGTAATGCTGCCATGACAGTATACAGTGCTGTCTGGGCGATGCAAAACAATGCAAAGGCCGAGGATGTGAAAAAAGACTGGGAATCGGGCTTATTGCCAGGAATTACGGTCGTTCCCTCAGGTGTATGGGCAGTGGGTCGTGCACAGGAAAATAAATGCGCCTATTGCTTTGCGGGCTAAAAAGTTCTTGTTTCGGCAGAAAATGCAGGCTTATAGTCTGCATTTTCTTTTGCGGTATGTGGAAACTGGACTCTTCAATTCGAGGGAACCCTGTGTTCTCACGATTCACGTCTCACGATTCACATTATTTTTTCTTCCTCGCCTCCTGTATCGGGGTAAAGGGTCCATATTTATGCTGCTGCTCTGAAAATTTATCCGCATAAGGCCCATAAGGATAATCAATCGATTTCGTCTCTATTTTGGGCCAATCTTCGGAGAAAAATTTTTCAGGTCTTGGTTGTGACACAATATAAGCGGCAACATCCCATGACTCTTCATTGGTAAGTCTTGGTGAATCATGCGTAGCTAATCCATAGGGCATATTATTTTTTACGAATGAGGCTATCCGTGAAAGGCGGTAAAGACCAGCGCTGATATTAAAACTGTTCGGTCCCCATAATGGAGGATACAGATAGAAAGACGAATCGTGATTTAAGATACCTTCCCCGTTTTGACCGTGGCAAGAGACACATTGTGAAATAAAAACCTGCTTTCCTTTCTCCGGATCTGCTGCTCTGTCTAAAAATGGAATGTCCTCAAGACCAGCACCGGCTGGTTTTTTATTTTTAGGAACATCCTTACCAATCCATTTTAGATAAGCTACCATCGCCTGCATTTCCTTGCTTGTGCTGTCAATGGGTTTTCCGTTCAGGCTTCTCATCATACAATCATTGATGCGAAATTCAATTGATTCAACTCTTCCGCTCCTGTTTCTGAATTGCGGATACATTGATGCGACTGCTGAAAAACTTCCTCCAAACGACCTGGCTCCTGCATCAATATGACAATTGACACAATTCATTCCGTTGGTAATAAAAGCTATGTTCCCTTTCGGTCCAAAAAACAATGAAGTATTGGAGATCAGTTCATGACCATAGCGAATGAACCTTCCGTGTTCATCATCCGGTAAACTATTTATATCAGGAGCCTGCCACTCATCGGAAGACACAGCGGCCGGAATTGAAACTTCATCTTTCACGATCGCTGCTGAAAACAAAACCTGGTTCAGGATAACTACTAGAATAATCAATCCTAACAAAAGCGGAAACCATGATGACTTTATCCCCTTCATGAATATAGTTTTAGTGTGGAAGTTTTTCTCTGAAATAACCGTATACCCACGTTCCTGCAACCGCACTTAATAAAGTTACAATGATGACGGTGGTGCCGCTACCGATCAAAGCAAAAAGAGGTCCGGGACACGCCCCGGTTATGGCCCAACCAAATCCGAACAACAATCCCCCGTATACCTGGCCTTTTGAAAATCTTATTTTATAAAGTTGGATAGGTTCGCCGTAGATCGACTTTACCCTGAATTTTTTTATAAGCAGAACTGAGACCATTGCTGTTACGAGGGCAGAACCTATAACGCCGTACATATGAAAACTCTGGAATCGAAACATTTCCTGGATGCGAAACCATGAGATCACTTCTGTTTTTACCAAAACGATTCCAAAAAATACACCAGCCGCCAAATATTTTAAATTGTACCACCATGGGTGTTTTAATTCCGAAGTGTTTATACAAACACTATCGAGCGAGCGAACTTCGAAATCTGTGTTTAGCTTTTCAACGAAACTATTTTTTACTCCAGCTATTTCTTCCATATTAAAAATTAAGACGTAAAATAGATGGCAGAATGAAATTTGCCATTAGTATGCCGCCTATCATGAAACAAACAGTGGCCACTAATGAGGGCCATTGTAAATTGGATAAGCCCATTATTGAATGTCCCGAGGTACATCCGCCGGCGTACCTGGTCCCAAAACCTATCAGAAAACCCCCAACGACCATCATCACGAAACCCTTTACAGAAAATAAAATTGTCCAGTTAAAAATATCTGGCGGCGCAAGGTTGCTATAGTCGGTGATCCCATATTGCTTTAATTCATTGACAAGGGTTGAATTTACACTTACCGGTTGACCATTGAACAAAAACATGGCGGCAATAAACGCTCCTCCAGCAATTCCAAAAACGAAAAACAAGTTCCATATTTCTCGTTTCCAGTTATATTTAAAAAATTGAATATTGCCTGGAAAACATACGGCACAGATATGTCGCAGCGAAGAAGAAACCCCTAATCTTTTGTTGCCAAAAATTAATAGTAACGGTACTGTTAATCCAATTAACGGTCCCCCAATATACCACGGCCAGGGATTTTTTATCCACTCTATCATTCAACAATAATTTTATTTGGACGAATCTACTAAATTCGCCCGGTACAAATTGTTAGCTAATCTCTAAACCACTCTGCTTGTTAAGACTCAGATTTCAAAAAGAATTGGTTGAAGACGGTTGTGATGAAGCCGGTCGTGGTTGTCTTGCAGGACCAGTCTTTGCAGCAGCGGTTATCCTTCCTCCAAAATTTTATCATCCACTG